>CAZGYS010000003.1:21683-33595 GCA_964530305.1 uncultured Leptospiraceae bacterium | reverse complement strand
CTTTCGATGCGGTCATGGTAGCATCCCCCTGTGACGAAATTCCGCGATCCGGTCGATAATTGTGGAGATCTCGGAAATTTTTTTGGAGCGAATGATGCATCTTGCGAAACAGCGCGCGAGCCGCCGGACGGCCTGGCTACCGACGACCCTGAGCGTCCTCTTGATGGTCTGGTTGGGGACCCCCGTAAATTCTCAATCCGCGCCCAGCGCATTTCCGCCGCGCGATCCGGCTCCCCGTAAGACGGTAACAAAAGACGCGGACAAGAAAAAGAAGCAACGCGACCCCCGGGGAAATGTCGCGCCGTCTCCAGCGAAAAAGGCTCCCGCCCGGCGCGTGAGTCCGTTCACGAAAAAGAAAAGTCCGGCCGGAGCTCCCACGCGCGCGAAGCGAACCACGCGTAGAAAAAAGGGAGGCGATGCCGGCTCGGGACGCATGGTCTTCGTAACGCTGGGGGAAGTCATTGCCGTGCAGCGAACGAAAGGGGCCATTCGCATCGCGGCGCCCGAGCGCGGATTTCTGCAGGGCCGTAATACGGCTCAGATCCGGCACTACTTTTTGCAAACGCGACCCGTGCTGGTGATCCTGGATCGTCGCAATCGCCCCGCGGGCAAGTTTCGTTGTCGTCGCGTCGTCGTGGAAGCGGGTCTGCGCCCCGGACGCGTCAAGGCGGTAACTCTATTCAGAGAATTCAAATTGAATCGCCCCGCGCATCTGCGCTATCTGTCGCTGGGATATCGCGCCGGGTTTTATCGCGAACGGCCGGGATACCTGCCGCCGGTGCGATATCGCCCGCAGCCGCGCAAGCCGCTGGCGCGAATTCGCCACGCGAAGGACAAGAAGATCATGCTGTACATCCCGGATTCCTATCTGGTGTACGGTCAGGGCAACCAGGCCCATCTGGATAATTTCAATCCCTACTTTTATCAACGCGATACGGCCGTGATTCCCCGCATTCACGCCTTCTACATCGACAAGTACGAAGTGACCAATCACGAGTACTGGTTGTTCTGTCAGCGCAGCGGCCATCCCTTGCCGCCGGCCTGGAAGGCAATCGGCAATCGCTATCCACGAGGCAAGGGCAATCATCCGGTCACCGTCGCCAGCTATCGCGACGCCCAGGCCTACGCGCGCTGGGCCGGCAAGCGTCTGCCTACGGAACGCGAATGGGAGTTGGCGGCTCGGGGCAGCTTGAATCTTCTGGCCGACGACACCGGCCCGTCCAGTCTGCGCAAGAGCCCGCCCGTTTATCCCGTGGGCAATCGCTTCGACCCACGTAAATGCAACACGCAGGAAAGCGGTCGCGGGGGTACTATTTCCGTGCGCGAAACGCGCGATAGGAGTCCCTTTGGTTTATACGGCATGTGCGGTAACGCCCGCGAGTGGACGTCCAGCTGGTACAATCCCTATCCGGGGTATCGCTTTCGCTCGCGACGGATCGTATCCGGCCGACAGTTCAAGGTAATTCGCGGCGGCTCGTTTCATCAGCCGGCGCGTTATGCCCGCGCCGACGCCCGGGATTACGGTGGTTTTCCTTCTTTATATGAAGATCGAAGCGCGGGCTTTCGCCTGGTGGTGCAGGCCCACTGACGGCGATTTAGGCCCTTAGCCGCGGCGAACGTAGCGCAGTAGAAATAGAATAAAGACGAAGTTCCAGACCAGCGAAGGACCGCCCGCTACCAGCGGCATCCACGGAATGCCGCTGGGATTGTTCGACATGAAGTGCGCGGAGGTTTGCAAGATGGAATGCAGGCTTCCGATCATGTGGTAGCCCGACGCCGCGACGGTCCAGACCAGCCCTTCATGGCGGCCCGCGAACAAGCGTAGATTGCCGTGGATGGAAGCCACGCGGGCCACAATGGCGGGAATCGCGGCGGCGATGATGAACAGCCAGCGCGAAGCGCCCGATTGCAATACCGAATAATTGTAGATGGTGAATCCCAGGCTTACCAGAATTGAAAATACGGTGACGACGCAATCCGCCAACAGGAATGGATGACGAGGGTTTTCCGTTTGGGCTTGCGCGGCCGGCGAAGAACCGTGATCATCGCCGGGGTAGTAAGGGCTATCCTGAGACGTCATCGCCTTCGCGCGGTTCCACCACCACGCCCTCCAATCGCTTTTCCGCGGTGGCGCAGTACTCCGGAGATATATCCACGCCGATGAAGCGACGACCCGTGCGTTTGGCCACGGCCGTCGTGGTGCCCGCGCCATTGAAGGGATCCAGCACGATGTCGTCGCGATAGCTGAACAGTTTCATGAGGCGATTGGCCAGTTCCTCCGGAAACATGGCCGGGTGATCATAGGATTTCATTTTGCGTTCGGGCGCGATGGACCACTTGGCGTAGACCCATTTCTTGAATTCGTCGCCGGTGATGTCGATCTTATCGCGATCGCCGGCTTTCTTGTGGGTCTGCTTGGTGAAGACTTCCACGAATTCCCAGGTGTACTTCAGATAGGGCATGCTGGGACTTTTCCAACTGCCCCATGCCGTGTACTTGCAATTGTAATTGTTCTTTTCCCAGAGGATTTCGCCCTTCCATAAAAGACCCAGCTCCAGCAGTTGATTGGAAATGACGTGATGGGTCGGGATATAGTCCGAAAACAAAGGCTGGACGTTGACGATCAAGCGTCCGCCGGGAATGAGTACGCGCGCGCACTGCTCCCAGATCTCTTTTAGCTGCGCGAAATACTTCTCCCAGTCCGCCGCGTCGTCCGAATCGTTCTCATAGTCCAGGCCGAAATTATAGGGTGGCGACGTGATGATGATGTCGACGCAGTCGTCCGGAAGTTTTTTCAGGAACTCCAGGCTGTCCGCGCAATGGACCTTGTCGACATGCTCGCTGACGTCCGGCCGTAAGGCGACCACGGAGCCGTTGCGATGTTTCGTGCCCTTGCGCTTAACTTCCTTGGCCGCGCGATCCTTGACCTTGCGTTCGCGATTGAGCAATTTTGCGTCGGGATAGGGGCCGGAGTCCGCCATATGGCGATTTCATGCACCAACCGGTGAATTGTACAGCTAAATCGCCGGCGCGCGCCCGCGCCGGGAAAAAATTCCGTACTTAACGCATGGCGGGCGTGCAGGGACCCTTGCCGGCCGGGTGGGAGCAACCGTCGAATCGCCTCAAGAGCCGTAAGAGTTCCGGCGAAAAGCGCGCCAGCGTGAAGGCGTCGTAGTTGCCGTACTTGTCGCGTACGCGGGGCGAAGCGCCCGCTCGCAGCAGTTGCAAGGCGATGTCCCTTTGATTCAAATGCGCGGCCTGCATCAGCGCCGTTTCGCCGAAGACATTGCGCGCGTCCGCGCGTGCTCCTCTTTTCAATAGAAAGGCGACGCAGGGCCCGCAGTTTTCCCGTACGGCGTACATCAGGGGCGCGTCCCCGAGCACGTCCTTGTTGTTGACCGGAACTTTCGCCCGTTCAAACGATTTAAGCAATTCGAAGTGCCCGCCGCGAATCAAATGATTGAGCACGGTCAGGCCGTTTGCGTCCATTGCGTCGGCGCGGGCGCCCCCGGCAAGCAGCAGCTTTACGCCGCGGGCGTAGCCAAGGCCCCCGGCTTTCATCAAGGGCGTATACCCTTGTGCGTCCGGCGTGTCCGGGTTCGCGCCCGCGTCCAGCAGCAGTCGCACGACGGCGGCATGGCGACGCGTGACGGCATAACTTAAAGCCGTATCCCCGCCCTGGGTTGCGTGGTCCGGCGCGGCGCCCTTTTTCAGAAGCGGCTGAATCAATTTCGCCCGGCCGAACCAGGCCGCGTAGGTGAGGGGCGTTTCGCCGCCGGCCACGACGTAGTGAACCCGGTCCAGTTGCTCGATGGCCTTGAGCGCGGTCCCGACATCGCCCGCCTTGATCAGAGCGGGCAATTTTTTCGCCCCGGGCGATTGGCTTTGGGAACAAGCCCCGCTCGCGAAGAACACTACGGCAAGCAGCAGGCAAACGCGGCCGACCGGTGTCAGGGGAAATCGCATAGGATCCCCCGTTGCTCCGGAATCGTCAGCTCGAAGATGTTGTCCGGCAAGGGGCGACAGGCCGGCCGGCCCTTGCCGGGCCCGACCAGACTTCGACAGCGACATTGCTCACGCGGGTTGGGAGGCTGGAACTTTACCTTTTCCGCGCGATTGTTCAAATTCACGGCGCGCAGGGAAGCCCGGCCTTCACGAGTACTGAACAGCATGGCGATGTTGTCGCGGCGCTGGTTCGGACCGGGATGAATGCGGGCGCCGGGTTGGAGAGGCGCAATCATCTTCTCAAGATGAAAAAAGGCCGGACGCTTGTAGCGGCGGGGTTTCGCGGCGATGAGCCCCCAGGTGGTTTTGTCCTGAACGTGATCGGAGAGGCGCCAGATCATGGGCACGGATACGCCGTGATTCAAATGCATGAGCGCATTGGCCGTGACGCGCAGCGCGAAAGCGGGCGATTCCATGGCCGAGTACAATGCCCGGCTGCGCGGCGAATGCCGACCCTTACCGCCGAAGTGGGTCACCTCCGAGGAAAACTCGGTCAGGATCACGCGACGAGTGCGATTGGGATCTCGCTTCAGGGTTGCTTGCTTGAAGGGGACCCATTGACCACGCATGAAATTCAGCCCGGCCCCGGGATGCAGGACTTCGTCCCAGCCGTGCATGGTAAAAAAATCCAGGGCCGCGAAAGCGTCGTCGGGCATGTCGGCAATCCAATCGCCGTTGTCGTGATACAGGTTCAGGGACGACAGACCGGGCCCGCCGATTTTGACGTCGCGAAAGCCGTGTTGATCCAGCAGCGCGCGAAAGCGAGTCGCCAGCCTGTGATAGTCCGCGGCCGTCATGCGTCCGTTCCACCAGCCGTCCGGCTCATTGGCCATTTCGATTGCGTAAGGTACGACGCCCTTGCTTCGGTAGTAACTCAATTGAGAAAGCCACATGTGCAAATAGTCGTCGTGGTGGGCGGGCGAAAGGCGATTGCGTTGTTTGCCGATCAGCCAGTTGAAGGGCAGCTGGTACATGACCCAGAAAACCTTGATTTCGCGTCGGGTGAGGGCTCCGTGAAACTTTCGCAGCCGCCGTGAATACTTTTTCCAGTCCGTCTCGAATTTGCGGGCGGCGAAACCGCGAAATTGATCCAGGGTCATGCCCGGCGGAATCTTGCCCGCGTAATAGGCCCAGTTGGGCGAAGGTTCGATGCGTACGTAGCGCAGGCGCAGGCGTTCCATTTCCTTCAGGTTTTCGTCGTCGTGCAGGTAGAGGGACGCCCCAAATCCATCGAAGACGAAAGGCTTTCCATGGAAGCGAACAATGGTGTCGGCCGGGTTGCCCCCGCAGGCAATCAGGATTACGGAAAGCAGCAGCGCGGGAGCGATTTTCAGGGAGCCAACCTGTCGCGCTTCCAGGCGTCGGGGGAAGCGTCCGCCTGGCCGCTTTCGCGCGTGAAGAGAAATCTGTCGTGCAGGCGGTTTTCGCGCCCCTGCCAGAATTCAACGGCGTCCGCGGCGACGCGATAGCCGCCCCAGTAATCCGGAAGGGGGATGGCGTCGTCTTCGTGGGCGGACCGAACTCGCTCGAACTCGTTCTCCAGAAATTCGCGATTGGGTATGGACTTGCTCTGGGGAGAGGCGATTGCGCCGATGCGGCTACCGGGCGGCCGGGAAAGAAAATACTCCCGAGATTCATCGCGCGAAACGCGCACGGCCCGGCCGTCGATGCGCACCTGTCTTTGCAATTCCAGCCAGGCGAAATTCAGACAAACGTGATCGTTTTCGCTCAGCTCCCGGCCCTTGCGACTTTCATAGTTCGTGTAAAAGACGAAACCCCGTGCGTCGAAGCCCTTCAAGAGCACGATGCGCGCGGACGGTCGACCCGCGGTGTCCGCCGAGGCCAGCGTGAAGGCCGTGGGTTCGGCTACCTCGGCTTCAATGGCTTCGTTCAGCCACTTTTCAAAGAGCGCCAGGGGATCGCTCCCCGCCGCGTCTTCGCTCAGGGCGGCCCGCAGATATTCATTTCGAATGCGTGAGATTTCCTCGGAGGACGGCATTGCGCGACATATGCCGGCGGACCCGGCGATTCTTCAAGTCATTCTAATCAGTCGAAAGTCGACATGCTGAGCGCCAGCAGGTCGTCGGGCAGGGTAATGGCTTTGTCGAAGCTGATACCGGCTACCTGTTGCACGTCTCCGCCCACCGCGCTTTCGGACTTCCAGGCCACGGTTCCACTCCAGTCCAGCGGTCCGCTCAAGCGCGTACTCTGGATTCGACCGGCCAGAGCCTCGGACACTTCGGGCAATTGAGTTTCCGAGCTGACGATGAGCAAGAGACCTTCTTCCGAAATATTGCCCAGAAATCCCTGCGCCAGGCCGGAGATTTCCACGCGAAAGTCCTTGTACTCCTTGGGCGAAAGCCTGGGGCGACTTCTCTCATAATGCATCGTATTTGCCTTTCCTTACATTCCTCTTGCGTCTACTTCAGGCTCGTCTTTTTAGCATGGCCTTGCGGGCCAGGGCTGCTTTTATATCTTTAATTTGTTCGCGGGCCGCCTGGCGACCCAGCTCCACGATTTGCTCCCGTTTCTCGAAATCGAAAACGCCGTATCCGGTTACATTGGGATGTACCACGTGATCGAAATCATCCACGCGCAGGCGAAGGTTCTCCTGGCCCTCCATGGTAATGGCCCGGTAAACAATATTCAGGATGGGCGGCATGGTAAAATAATCCAGCAGGCCGCGCAATAAACCCCGGCGCTTGTCCACATCCACTTTCCCGGAACGCGCGTCCTCCAGGGGCGTCACGTTCACGCCGATGATTCGATTGTAGCCTTTTTCGCGCAAGATGAATCCTGGCAAATTATTAAGAACGCCGCCGTCCACGACGCTGTGTTCACCAATCTGAACGGGCGGGTAGACGCCGGGCAGGCTGACGGAGGCCCGCAGCGCCGTGGCGACATAACCCGAGTCGAACAGAATCATCCGTCCGGTATTCAAGTCGCTGCCGTTACAATAGAACGGCGTTTCCATGTCCTCGAAAGTGGCCGGGCCGAAGCCGGACAGAATTGATTTACTGAGTCGGTGCCCGCGAAAGAAGCTCACCAGCGGCAGCGTCTTGTCGAGTACGCTGGCGGACGTAGGCAGAATGCGACCCAGCATGGAATTGATTTCCGCCGCGCCCCGGCCCATGGCGTAGCCCGCGGCGATGATGCTGCCCATGCTCGTGCCGACGACGGCGTCGAAGTCGATGCTCTCTTGCTCTAAAATGTCCAGCACGCCTACGTGCGCGAAAGCCCTTGCTCCGCCTCCTCCCAGGCAAAGCCCCCGCGACGTACCGCTCAGGCGACGCGCCAATCGCCCGATGCCCTTGCGTAAGAGTGGCGCGCGCGAACTCAGGGCGTCGTCGCTCTGGATGCGAACGTGTTGTTTGTAGAGCGCGGAATTGCGATTGATTACGCCGTTTAGTTCGCGAATGGTCGTGCCCGGCGGCTCATCGCTTACGGTGACGACGCGCTCGAAGAAGTCGTCCACGTTTTCCATGCAGAAGGAAACCGTTTCGTTCCAGCGCGCGGGATTATTACCCAGGTCGTCCTGGTGCATGGGATCCACGTGACGAATCAGGGTGATGCCGTCGCTTTGCGAAATCAAACGCGCGATGACCGGATGGCGCGCGTAGGAACCCGCGTCCACGAGAATCACCGAGTAGTACTTTCGCAGGCGACCCAGCAGGGCCGGAATCGCCTCGGCCATTTTATCCAGGCGCGCTTCGCCGGTGTAGAGGGTATCCCCCTTGAGCATGTCGAAGTCGCGGTCGGGACTGTTTAGGCGAGCCTGAATTTCATTGATGGTAATATCAGGCCAGCGCTCCATGATGCCGGCCAGGTTCATGGAAGGATCATGCTTGAATTGGCCGCCGCCCCCGAACGCGCACAGCACCACCGGTCCCGGGTTTTCGCTCACGAGCTCCGCCGCCAGCAAGGCGCTGATGCGACTGCCGCGCTGGGGGTCCTCGGGATACATGATCGTGAGGACGCGGGCGGGAGTAGCGGGTTCGTGGGCCTTGCTGATGCGTTCGCGCAGGCGACTGGACAGAATCGCCGCCAGGGCTCGACCCATCCGAGGCTCATGACCCATGAGGTGAATGAATTCATCGCCCGGTATGATATAGACGCTGGAATCCAGGACCGCACGGGCATTGGAGGAGCGGTGTTCGCCCGAGAGGAATGAGACTTCACCGAACACGCTCCCGCGCCCCTCGATCCCCACGAGAATCTCGGCGCCCGTGTCCGGATCCGTGCGCTCTATGTGGATTTCTCCGTCCCGTACCAGGTAGATGCTGTGGGGCTCCTGAAACTGGGTATAGACGAGCTCGTCCTTGGCGAATTTTCGCAATTCCACTCGGTCCAGGAATTCCTGCAGGGCGCGGCTGTGGGGTGGAATTTGCTCAAATAGAGGATGGGCCATCAAAAAGATGCGACGGGCGGTTTCCTCATACTGGCCGGACCAGGCGGATTGGGGCTGTTCGGGCTCTTTGTTCATATCCGGTAAGCGCGGAGATTATTTGCTTTGCGATGAAAGTCCATTTATTTTCTTGGCGCTAATGGCGACCCACCCGGTTCGAAATGATGCAACCTTTAGCGGAGAGGGGGCATCGCCCTCGGGAGCTGAGGGCACTTATCCAGGTTATTATACTATCGACGCGTCCGCCGACGGCGGCTTGTCCACCCAATTCGGCCCCGCGCTTCCCGTCACGAACGACGGCCACGAGCGCCCTCGCGAGGAATGCGGCATCTACGGCATTTACGGCGCGAAGGAAGCCGCTAACTTTACCTATCTGGGGCTTTACTCCCTGCAGCATCGGGGCCAGGAGAGCGCCGGAATCGTATCCACGGACGGCTCGCGGCTGTATCGCTACGCCGGCATGGGCCAGGTGGCCAATGTTTTCGCCGCGGACAAGCTGACCGAACTGAAAGGTCGCGGAGCCATCGGCCACAATCGCTACTCCACGACCGGGGCCTCCTTTCTGCGCAACGCCCAACCCATTCGCGTTGAATCGCACCTGGGCGGTTTTGCCCTGGCTCACAACGGCAATCTCGTCAATGCCTGGACCCTGCGCAAGAAATTGGAGCAGGGCGGTTCCATCTTTCAGACTACGGTGGATTCGGAAGTTATCTTTCACCTGATGGCCCGCAGTGGTAAGGGCGATTTTCTGGAAGCTCTCTCCGCGGCTCTGCGTCAGATTCACGGTGCCTATAGTTTACTCGTGCTCACGCGCGACTGCATGTACGCCGTGCGTGACCCGCGCGGATTTCGCCCGCTGGTGCTGGGCAGAAGAAGAGACGGTTCCTACGTGGTCACGTCCGAGACCTGCGCCTTCGACATTACCGACACGCGCTACATTCGCGAAGTCGAACCGGGCGAACTAATCCGCATCGACAAGAACGGCGTGACTTCCTATGTCCCGTTTGCGAAGAAGAAGGAATCCCTCTGTATCTTCGAACACATTTACTTTTCGCGACCCGACTCCAGCATCTACGGCATGCAAGTGTTCGACGTGCGCAAAAACCTGGGGCGCCATCTGGCGCGTGAGCATCCCGCCGAAGCGGACGTTGTTGTTTCGGTTCCCGACTCATCCAATGTGGCGGCACAGGGTTACTCCGAGGAAAGCGGCATTCCCTATACCATCGGTTTGATTCGCTCCCATTACATCGGCCGAACCTTTATCGAGCCGGAGCAGAAGATTCGGGACTTCGGCGCGAAGATTAAATACAATGTCGTCGCCTCGGCGGTGCGTGGTAAGCGCGTCGTGCTCGTGGACGATTCCATCATGCGTGGAACGACCTTGCGCAAGTTGATCAAGATGTTCAAGCGCGCCGGCGCCAAGGATATTCATGTTCGCATCAGCGCGCCGCCCACTTTGTATCCCTGTTACTACGGCATCGACATTCCCACGCGTTCCGAGCTCATCGCGGCCACGCACTCCGTGGATGAAATCGTAAAGTATCTGAAAGTGGAATCCCTGGGGTACATGAGTCTATCCAACGCGCAGATGGCCATGCAAAACAGCGGACAGAAGCACAGCTGGTGTCACGCTTGTTTCTCGGGCAAATACCCCGTGGCCTTTCCGGACGTGGATCAGGGTAACCAGAAACAGCTCTTCGAGGAAGAGTTTCTGGTCGAAGAGCGGGTTCGTTAACTTACTTTCCGCTAAATCGCCGGGGCGATTCTTCACGTTCGCCCTTTTTTTCTCAAAAACGCGCAAAAACGCAACGCTGCCGCGTTGCGGCGCATTCGTTTCTTCCTGAATTCTTGATCTCGCGTTAGTTTGCTTTCCAGTGGGCGCCATGTCAGGCCCGCCCGTCCATTCCGGCTATGTTCTGGATGTGCTTTCCCAGCCGAACTTCGCGGCTGAACTCTTTCGCGCCGTTTTGGACCCGGCGGTCGTGGGACTTCTCAAGCTGGAAACCTTGCAATTGGAGGATTCGTCCTTCGTGGCCGTCGACCTTCGCGAGCACCAGGGCGATCTGTTGTTTTCCGTTAAGTTGCGAAGCGGCGGGGAGGCGAATCTCTACATACTATTCGAACACAAATCGCATCCGGACAAAGGCATTCTCAAACAACTTCTGAAGTATTTATACCTAATCCACATTAAGCAAAACAAGATGGTACCCGTCGTGCCCATTGTGTTCTACCACGGACCCGAGGAATGGCGTATCCCTCGCGGCCTGCTGGAATATTGTGAGGTCTTACCGGAAGAGAGGGTCGTACTGGGCTCTCGTGCACTTGATTTTGAATACTCGCTGGTGGACGTGAATGTTCTTGATATCGGAGAGCTTAAACTTTCGCTCCAGCATCGAGCGTTCCTGGCAAGTCTGAAGGCCAAATGGAATTTTGAGGATCAGGCGCGTCTGGGCGACTACCTGGAGGCGTTCCGCGATTTATTTTTTGATACCAGTCATCTTGAGTTTTTGGAGAAATTACTGGGCTATTTGTATCGTGTACAGGATATTGAACCGGATGCCCTGCGAACTTTGATCGCTGAACGCGTTTCCGAGGAGAAGAAGGATATGGCACTGACCTATGTGGAAAAGCTGATCGTCCAAAAGGAACTGGAGACGAAACTGGAAGCGGCTCGAAATCTTCTCACCAATGGCGTGGACCTGGAAATTATTCTGAAGTCTACCGGGCTAACCCGCGAGCAATTGCGGGAAGCCGGTATCATCCAAAACTAAACTTACTTCCCGCTAATCGCCGCGGAGATGTTGCCTTCGCGCCCGTTGGCCAGGACCTGGGGCAGGAGTTTGCCGAACATCTTCTTCCAGCCGCCCTTAAGAATTCCGCGCAGCATCCAGCCGGATAGGAAGCCGTGGCTCCGATCGAAGCCTTCGTGGACGGCTCGGATTACGGTTGAATCGCCCCGCTGCTCCAGCTCGTAAGTTACGGTGGTCACGTTGTGTTCGGGCATGCCCTGCCAGGAAAACCTGAGGCGATGGGGTTCCTCGACTTCCAGCACTTCGCAATCAACGTAGCCGCGCCAGCCGCGCATGGGTTCCGCGCGAAACTGAAATTTCTTGCCCACGACGGGTTCGAAATCGGTCTTCATGAACCAGCGGCTCAAGGCTTCCGGGTCGGTGATGGCGCGCCACACCAGCTCGATGGGATAGGGAAAACTTTCCCGAACTTCAATCCTGCGAGTTTTCTTTTTCATGGGTCTCCCTCAAGTACGCGCCGAGATCTCCCATTTTAGTCTTCCAGAACGATTCGTAGCGAGCCAGCCAGCGGAACGCTTCTTCCAGGGGTTCGGGAACCAGCGAATAGATGCGATGCCGTCCGGCGCGGGTTTCCCGCACGAGGCCGGCTCCGCGTAGAACGCGCAGGTGCTGCGAAAGAGCCGAGGGGGAAAGTTTCGGCGACAACTCCATGGCCGGCGAATCGCCCTCCATCAGGTTCTCCAGGATTCGGC
>CAZGYS010000003.1:0-21673 GCA_964530305.1 uncultured Leptospiraceae bacterium | reverse complement strand
GGTATACATCGGGCGCGGTATTCATTTTGGCTTATATTTTAGAAGATTCTAAAATGAGGTATTTTCGTCAAGCAGACTTCCGGTCGTCGCGGAATTTCCGGAAACCCTTGATATTTGATTGCATGGAGACATAATTTTCTCCATATGTCTTCTTGATGAACGCCGTATCGGCATCCCGAGCTACTCCTTCTTCCCGCAACGACTGCCGACCGATCCTCAAATGGGCCGGAGGCAAACGACAATTGCTTTCCGAAATCCGGAAATTCATGCCGGACACCTTTCGTAGCTACTATGAGCCCTTCATGGGCGGGGCCGCGGTTTTGTTCAGTTTGGATTACCAGCGTGCCGTGGCCGGAGACCTGAACGAAGAACTCATTAACGTATATCGAATGGTGAAGGAGAACGTGGAGGCGTTAATCGAATCCCTGGCGCGCCATCACCATGATAAGGAATATTACTATGAGGTGCGCGCGCAGGATCCAAAACAGCTTACGGATCTGGAGCGGGCCGGCCGGCTGATTTTTCTAAACAAGACCTGCTTTAATGGTCTGTATCGCGTGAACAGCAAGGGCCAGTTCAACGTACCCTTCGGCTCCTACAAAAAGCCCCTCATTTGCGACCCCGCCAATCTACGCGCCGTGCACGCCAGGCTCCAGGACATCAAGTTGATTCACGGCGATTATCGAGAAGTGGCCGCGAAGGCCCGCAAGGGAGACTTCGTTTACTTCGATCCGCCCTACGTGCCCCTTTCGAACTCATCCAACTTCACCAAATACGCGAAAGACGATTTCGACGAAGATGATCAAAAGGAGCTGGCCGAATTCTACACGGAACTGGCCGGCCGCGGCGTATACTGCATGCTTTCCAATTCAAGCGTCCCCTTGATCCGAGAGCTCTATCGAGATTTCAAAATCAATGTCGTGCGCGCCACGCGGGCCATAAACTCCGTCGGCTCCGCCCGGGGCAAGATCGACGAAGTCTTGATCACCAGCTACTGACCCGCGGTTCGTCGCAGGGCGGTTTTGCGTCCTTCCAGTTCAGCCAGGTTGTACACGCGCACATAGCCGTCGCGAAAACCGCATGCTATCAGCGAGTCCGTAGGCGAAAAAGCCAGCGAACGAATCAGCAGGGGACGCGTGGGAACCGCGAAGGACTTCCTGGTCTTGAGGTTCCAGACGAAAAGCTTCAAGTGGCCCTGGATCGCCAGGTAGGTTCCCCCGGGGTCGAAGCGGAGCTGAATGGGGTAGGCGGGCGGAAACTTTCGCGCTTGAACCACGTCTCCGGTTTTGACGTCGTGCAGTTCCACCAGGCCGTCGGCGAAGGCGAAAGCCGCCAGGCGTCCGGCCGGGCCCAGGATGGCCGAAATGGTATTGGGGCGCAGGCGAAAGCGTCGAGTCAACTTGAAGTCGGAGGCGGAGCGCAGTTCGGCCGCTCCGGTGCGTAGTAAGAGCAATTGCTTGAAGTCCGGGCTCACGGCGAAGGATCGCAGGGGACCGGGAGCGTATTTGGCCTTTTCGCGTCCGCTGCGGGTGTCGATCCATTTGAGTTCGCGGCCGTCGGTGAACAGCAAAGTCGTCCCTTTCCGATTCAAGAACGCCGGACCGTCGACCAGGCGCTTCAGGCGATTCATTATTGTACCGGTGTCCATGTCTCCCATGACAACGCCGGCGGCGCCCAGCGCGGCGAACGAGCGCCCATCGCCTGAAAAAAGAACATCGTCCATGACGCGGGAGCGGCGGCGATAGCGTTCGCGTCCGGAGGGGTAGTCCCAACTGATGAAAATGCGATCCGAACCGAAGGCTCGCAGTTCGCGCCCGTCCTTGCTGAAGGCGATGCGCTTTACGTCGCTCACATGGCCGCCGAACTTCTCCGGGACTTCATCGGTCCCATCCGAAACGGCGGGAGAGACAAGCGCAAGCAAGAGGGGAATCGCCGCGACTGCGATAAATCCTGGACGTATGAACTTCATCGGGTTGTATTTCCTCGGGCCATGCGTTTGAGCGCCGACTCCCAGCGTAGACCCCTTTCGCGAACCGAAAACGGCCACATGAATAGTTCACCCCGAGGACCGGAGCCGATCATGCCTTGCAGGGAAGCATTCATGGTCATGGCGCGCAGGTAGCCGGCGGTCTTGCGAATGGGCGCGCGGCGTTTTTGGCGCAGGTCGAACAAGAACACTCCCGAACCGGAGGCCGCCGCGGCGAATCGCCCCCGGGGCCCCACGCTCACCAGGTTGGGCGCGAAGCGGTCGGGCAGGAACAACTCCGTAGGCGGTCCGGATACGGAGCGGCGCCAGACCAGAATGGATCCGCCCCGGGCTCCGGCCACGAGCACTTCGCCTCCGGCGCCCAGCGCGAAGCAAGACAGGCGACGCGGAGTCTTGAGGGTCGTGGTTTTTCTACGGCGGGGTACCGACCATACGGATATGGTGTTCGCGCCGCCGTCATTGAGCAGGAAGAGACTGCGTCCGCTCGGGTGGAACAGCAGACTGCCGCCGGCGCCGGGTCGCTCCTTCTTGATGCGAAAAGCCGGCCGACCCTTGTGAAGGTCGAAAAAGTTCAGCGCCGCGTAGGAGTGGTAGACCAGGTATTGCTCATCGGGCGTTACCTGGATGTTTTCCGATTTCAGGGGGTATAGTTCCGGATCCTTCGGCAACGGGAAAGATCGCATCACCGCGCCCGTGCGCACGTCCCAGACGCGGATGAGATTGCCCATGGATACCGCTCCCCGACTCCGGGGCATCAGGGCGGCCCGCTCCAGGTCTCGATGACGAAGGCGTCCCACGACCCGTCGATGGGCGATGGACCATAGAATCACCGTTCGCCCGCGGCTGCTGTGGCTCAGGAAATACTTTCCGTCCGTGGTGAAGCGCAGGGCGTCCACGGCGTTGTAGTGGCCGCGCAATTGGAGGAGTCCGGGCCCGGATTTCTGAGCCGGTGCATCGCCGAAGGCAAGCAGGAGGCTGAATATGGCCAGGGAGAGTGTGAAGCCCGATTTCATTGAGTCCTTGTATGCCGCCCGGTCGGTTGCGGCAATTCAATTTATCATCGTAAAAAATCGCGTCCAGGTTGACCTTTTACCGGGCCGAATCGTCGGAAAGCCCGCTTTACTTTTCCGGGCCGGTGAGCTTTCGTCCGGAGGCATAAAGAAATCGCGCAAGCATGAAAAAACCCGCGACCGAAGCCGCGGGTTTTGATGCGATGTAAGCTTTCGTAAGATGCTTACTTAATGTTCGCGTTGGCGAAATCCCAGTTCACCAGCTTGTCCAGGAAGGTGGCGATGTAATCCGGGCGCTTGTTCTGGTAATCCAGATAGTAAGCGTGCTCCCAGACGTCCATGGTAATGAGGCAGTTCTTGCCATTGGCGAAAGGCGTTTCCGCGTTGGGGGTTTTTTCAACGGTGAGTTTGTCTCCGTCTTGAACCAGCCAGGCCCAGCCGCTGCCGAATTGGGTGGCGCCGGCCGTCTTGAAAGCCTCGACGAATTTATCATATCCGCCGAAGGACGCATTGATCATGTCCGCTACTTTACCGGTGGGAGCTCCGCCGCCGCCGGGTTTCATGCTGTTCCAGTAGAAGGTATGGTTCCATACCTGCGCGGCGTTGTTGAAGACGCCGGCTTTCGAAGCATCCCCGGCGACCTTCTTGACGATGTCGTCCAGCGAAAGGCCGGCCAGGTCCGTGCCGTCGATGAGTTTATTCAGATTGGTTACATATGCATTGTGATGCTTGCCGTAATGAAAGTCCAGGGTGTTGGCCGAAATATGAGGTTCGAGCGCGTCTTTGGCATACGGTAGATCGGGTAGAGTGATTGCCATTTATTATATTCCTCCAGGTATTGCGGGCCGTCGGCCCGCTACTCGAAGTAAGTTGCGCGTGGGATCAGCGTCAACCGGAAATTGGCAAGGTGCTCGACCCGAGAAAAGATACGGGGTTCGAAAAAAGCGCCCTTCCGACCGGAAGGGCGCATGATGTTCTAGATCCTGATACAGGAAAACATGTTTAGAGGCGTCGGACTGTTACGGTTTGCAGGGGTTGGCTTTAGCCAGGCATTTGTAGCGCGTGCCGATGCGGCGGCAGTGCTGGCTTTTTACGTAAGCGATGCTCCAACTGGAGTAGGCGCTGCCAAAGCGGCGCTTTACTTTTTTACGCCAGTCGATGCGCGCGGCCAGCTTGGCCTGGTTCTTGTATTTTTTCATGGCGATTCCCACCACCTGTTTGTTCTTGCAGAACTTTGCTTCCAGGTCGGTCGTGGCGCCGAACATACCGGCAATCAAGAGTGCCGCGAAACTTGCGTGTACTTTATTCATTGAATGGATTCTCCTCGGATTAATTCCGCCGTCGGCGACGCTTGCTAATTTGACGCCTTCCCGGGCGAAGTCTTTATGCTGAACGGCACGGGGCCGTGCGCCTTGAATCGGCAGCCTGAACCCTACCGTAAGAATGACAAGCATTCAATAGGGCGAATCGACCTAATCGCATTTAGAGCGATGCTTCCAGTCGAGCGATGATTCGCCCGCGTCCGCAGTAGGTGATGCGCACCGGCGTGCCGTTCTTGAGCGGCCCGTCCACGTCGCGGTAACCCAACCGGGAATTACCGGTATAGCGAAAGCGAACGCCGCCGACCTGGAAGTTCACGAACCTGGTCGTCGTGCGCCCGCCCACCGCGCGCTTGCTGAAGTTCTCCACGGGGCCGTTTACCTTGCGGCAGACTCCGTCATCGAGCTGGTTCAATACGGCGCGATAGTCCTGGTAGGCGCCGCGCAGGGTCAGTCCCGTGAACACGGCGAAGGCAAGAAAATATACGACGGCGAAAACCGGATATGGAATGCGCACGGGCCAGGAATCCATGAAACCCTGCATCACCTTGCGCCCCCCGGGGTGTAGAGCCAGGCCCACGAACAGCAAGCCGGCCAAACAGAGAAAACCCAGCAGGAAATAGACCGCGGAAATCGGGAAACCCGCCTCACGATAGTCGAAGAGCAAAGTGAATGCGTTCCCCATGACGTCATTATCAAAGAAGTCTTGACCATCGCAATGGAAAATATTCCCCTTCCTTGATGTTCCCGCTCCTTCGTGTCCCTGGTCTTTTCGCCGCGGCGATGTTGCTGATCATGAGTTCGGCGGCGTGGCCGGGCTTTTCGGGAGCGACCGCCGCGCCCTTGAATCTAAACGAAGACCTGGAAACCTTGCGGCGGGACTTGAAGCGTTCCATTCCGAAAGCCATGGCGGAACATCACGTGCCCGGCTTGCAAATCGCCCTGATCCGCGAAGGCCGCCTGGTCTGGTCCGCCGCCTTCGGCCGCATGCAAGTCGACGAACCGGCGCCCGTTACCACCGGCGCCGTATTCGAGGCGGCCTCCCTGGGCAAACCCGTCGCGGCCTACGCGGCTTTGCGATTCACGGACGCCGGTCGCCTGGAGGCGAAGCGTCCGCTGGCGAAATACGTCGACCCCGCGTCGCCCTTCCTTGAAAGCGGCCCGCGCGCCAATCGCATTCACCTGATGCATGTGCTTTCGCACACGTCCGGACTTACGAATCGCATGGGCGATTTGAAGCGGCCGATTACTTTTGAGCCGGGAAGCAAGCACAAGTATTCCGGCGTCGGGTTTCAATACGCGCAACACGTCATGGAGCGCGTCGCCCGGGCGCCCTTCGATGAAATCATGAAGGCCACCTTTCGCGAACTGGCCATGGGCTCCAGCGCCTACGTCTACCGACCGCCGGTTCCGGCTCGCCTGGCGCCGGGACACCTGGCGGGACGCGGTCGTAGACTCGTGATCATGGCCGTCTGCGCCCTGTGGGTGGTCGTGCACCTGCTCGTACTCACGGCGATGCACTTTCTTCGCGGCGGCACGCGCTGGTGGCGTAACCTGTCCTTGCTGGTATTGATCGTGGGAACCATCGCCTTGCTCCTGTCTTCGCGCGCGTTGCCGTATCCCGTCGGGTGGGACGCGAACCGAACCGCCAACGCCGCCAGTTCCCTCTATTCCACGGCGGAGGACCTGGCTCGGTTCGCGAGCGTCTTCATGAACCCCGATAGTGAACAACGCGCGGCCGTCGCGGCCATGCTCACGCCCCGCGTACGCATCAACGACCGCCTGGCCTGGGGCGCGGGCATCGGCCTGCAGACGCGGAACGGGCGAAAGTCCTTCTGGCAATGGGGTTCCAACATGGCCTATCAGTCGCTTCTACTGGGTTACCCCCGCGAAAAAATCGGTCTCATCGTGCTGACTAATTCGAGTAACGGACTGGAGATCATTCCGGACATCGCGCGACGCGCCATTGGCGGCGATATGGACTGGCTGGAGTATCCGGGCGTGCGCTGAGGCGCGGAAGTCCTTGCCGGCCAGGCCCGTCGTGATCCTCTGGTCCCATGGCTGATGCTTCCTCGAAACCGTTTTATCGAGACTTTCGACTGGGTATCCTGGGCGGCGGACAACTGGGACGCATGCTGATTCAGTCGTGTATCGACTTTAATATTCAAGCCTGCGTCCTCGACGGAGATGAACACGCGCCCTGTCGCGGCGTGGCCCATGAGTTCACCCTGGGCAAGCTTACCGACGCCGACGCGGTCTACGCATTCGGCAAGGATAAGGACCTGGTCACCATCGAGATTGAAAACGTCAACGTCGACGCCCTGGAGCGCCTGGAGCGCGAAGGCGTTACCGTTCGTCCCACGCCCGCGGTGATTCGCGTCGTTCAGGATAAGCGCATCCAGAAACGGTTTTACAGGGACCACGGCATTCCCACGGCGGATTTCGTTCTGACGGAAAATCGCGAAGACACGCGCAAGCACGCGGACTTCCTGCCGGCCGTGCACAAGCTGGGTCGCGAAGGTTATGACGGTCGCGGCGTGCGCAAGCTTCCCGACGCCGCCGCGCTGGACGAGGCCTTCGACGCGCCCGGCGTGCTTGAGAAGCTGATCGATTTCGAAAAAGAAATTTCCATCATCGTCACGCGCAACGACCAGGATCAGGTGGCCGTACACCCGCCCATCGAAATGGTGATGAATCCCGAATTCAATCTGGTGGAGTATCTGTTCGCGCCGGCCAACATCAGCGCGGAAGTCGAAGCGAAGGCGGGCGAAATCGCCGTGCGCCTGGCTCGAGAGCTGAAGTACATCGGCGTGCTGGCGGTGGAAATGTTCCTGACCCGCGAAGGCGAAGTGCTGGTAAATGAAATCGCCCCGCGACCCCACAACAGCGGACACCATACCATTAAGGCCAACTACACGTCCCAGTATGAACAGCATCTGCGCGCCATTCTGGATCTGGAGCTGGGCTCCACGCGCACGAAGCGAACCTGCGCCATGATCAATCTGCTGGGGGAACCGGACTTTTCCGGTCCGGCGATTTTCGAAGGCATACACGAGGCGCTGGGAATCGAGGGCGTCTATATTCAGCTATACGGAAAAAAAGAAACGCGACCCTTTCGCAAGATGGGGCATATCACCATTCTGGACGACAATCAGGCCGGTCTCAAGGAAAAGGTGGACCGGGTGCGCGGGCTGGTTAAAGTTAAGGCGTAGTTTCGCGTTCGCGAGAATGAGCGCATGCGAAAACGCGAGACGCATAATGCAAATGCAATAATAGAGGCAGACGATGAGCAACGAAAACAACAAGCCCCAGGTGGGCATCATCATGGGCAGTAAATCGGATCTGCCCGTCATGTCGGCCGCGGCGAAAGCCCTGGAAGAATTGGAAGTGCCTTTCGAGCTGACCATCGTATCGGCCCATCGCACTCCGGAACGCATGGTTGAGTACGCCGGAAGCGCCGCCGAGCGTGGTCTCAAGGCCATCGTAGCCGGCGCGGGCGGCGCGGCGCATCTACCGGGGATGGTGGCTTCTCTCACGACCCTGCCCGTCATCGGCGTGCCCGTGAAATCCTCCAATTCCATCGACGGTTGGGATTCCATTCTATCCATTCTGCAAATGCCCAGCGGCATACCGGTGGCTACCGTGGCGCTGGACGGGGCGGCCAACGCGGGTCTTTTGGCCGCGCGTATCGTGGGCGCCTTCGACGAAAAAATCGCCGCCAACCTGGCCGCCTATCGCAATCGCCTGAAGGAGAAAGTCGAGGCGACCATTCAGGAAGTGGAGACGAAGGGATGGAAGAACTCCACGACGTAATCATCATCGGCGCCGGGCTTTGTGGAATCGCCGCGGCGCGCAGGTTGCGCGAAAGTGGTAAGTCCGTGGTGCTGCTGGATAAGTCCCGGGGCGTCGGCGGTCGCATGGCCACGCGGCGCATCGACTTGCCCGCCGGGAGCGAAGCGGGCGGGGAAAAAGTCCAGGCGCGATTGGATCACGGGGCCCAGTTCTTTACCGCGCGTAGCGAGGAGTTTCGCCGCGAAGTGTCGGCCCTCCAGGAAGCCGGAGCGGTGGACGCGTGGTGCGCGGGTTTTCCTCGGACTTTCGCGGAAGCAACGGGCGATTTCAAGGCGGACGGTCATCCGCGTTTTCGCGGAAGCGATGGAATGAGCCGTCCCGCCAAGCACCTGGCGCAAGACCTGAACATCCGCTTAAATCATCGCGTTACACGAATCGCATGGGCTGACGACCGGTGGAGCGTGGAATGCGAAAACGACGCGCTCGTGAACGGACGCGCGCTTCTTTTTACGTCCCCCGTGCCCCAGACCCTGGCCATCCTGGACGCAAGCGAAATAAAGTCTCCCGACGCGGCCCGCTCGGCGCTGGAACGCATCGAGTACGACCCGTGCATCGTTGCGCTGGTGCTCTTGAGCGGACCTTCCAACCTGGGCCCACCGGGCGCCCTCCAGGCTCGGGGCGAACCCATCGACTTCATCGGCGATAATTTCATAAAGGGGATTTCCTCCGTTCCGGCCGTGACCATTCACGGCGGGCCCGACTTCAGCCGCGAATATCTGGAAAACGATCCCGAGGCGTCGGCGCGCCTGCTGGTGGACGCCGCGAGTGAGCTGGTTCCCGCCGAAAAGATCGTGAGCGTGACGGCCCATCGCTGGCGCTACGCGAAACCGTGCGTATCTCATCCGGACCGTTGTCTGGTCGTTACCGAACCCGGTCCGCTGGTGTTCGCGGGGGATGCCTTCGGCGAAGCACGCGTGGAAGGCGCGTATCTTTCCGGTCTGGCGGCGGCCGAGGCGCTCACGAAATGAGCAAGTTTCTCTTTCGTACGCGGGAGATCATTCAGGGCGATTGGGAAATTCGCGATCTGAATCTCTTGCTGGTCTTCCAGGTGAATTGCCCCGGCTGTTTCATGCACGCCTATCCCCTTGCGCTGGAACTGCGCGAGCGTTACGAGCCGGAACAATTGAATATCCTGACCATGACCACGGCCTTCGAGGATTTCGAACTCAATACCCCGGATAACGCCCGGGCCCTGGTGGAGCAGGGTCTCATCGTAGGCGAAACGGCGCGGGCCTTCGCGGGCATGGACCATCGCGGTTTGCCCTATGAGGTTTCACTGCCCCTGGCCGTGGATTTGCTGGGTGCTCCCACTGAAATATTCGGTGATGAGGAAGTGGACTTCATAACGAAGCTGGTGCCGGGACATGAGCATCTGGCGGAAAAAGAAAAGAACCTGCTTCACGCGCGAGTACGGGAATTCATTTCGCGGGGTGCGCTCGCCTCCTACAGCTTCATCGTCAACCAGATGCGCGGCACGCCTTCCTGGGTCTTGTTTCGACGGGACGGAGAACTGCTGGACCACTGGTTCGGTCATCGCGAAGCCGAGGCGGTCATCGAGCGGTTGGATCAAGAAATGAGCTGACCCCGTCGCCGGTCATTCTTGTTCAGTCTTCGTTGAGTCCGGCGATGTAGTGGACGCGCAAGAGATCCCGCTTGCCCTTCAGGCGAACGTGGGCGCTGGATTCCAGTCGGACAAGATCGCGAACGCGGGCGTACAAATTTTCACTGATCAGGATTCCCCCGGGCTCGCAGGCGGTTTCCAGGCGCGATGCGATATTCACGGCGTCCCCGATCATGGTGTAGTCCTGGCGTAGATAGTTGCCGACATTGCCCCGCACCACGTCGCCGATATTCATGCCCACGCGAAAGTTCAATACCGGTAGTCCGTCGCGCAACCGACGCCCGCTGGTCTCGGCCGCGGCATCCCGAATGCGCACGGCGGCGCGGACGGCTTGTTCGGGCTCCTGGAATACGGCGAAGACCGCATCGCCGATGAATTTGTCGATATCGCCGTTCATCTCCCCGATGATCTGAATCACCGGATCGTAATAATCGTTCAGGACCGAAATGACGTCTTCCGCCTCATGCTCTTCGCTGAAGGAGGTGAAGCCCTTCGCGTCCATGAACAGAAACGTCAGTTCCATGCGCCGGTCGGGTATCAAGAGCTCTCCCTTGCCCGCGGATTCGTCGGCGTGGGACCAGGTGCCCCGGGGCACGTAGGCCTTCACGATGTTTTCAAAAAAGACGGCTTGCTCCCCGGCACGGGCCAGATCGCCCGAGGCGTTGCGCAGCTCCAGGATGTCGATGATCATTTCGGCCAGCGCGCGCAGGGTATGCATTTGCGCGTCCGCGATGGAGCCCGGTTTCAAGTCCAGCACGCACAGGGTCCCCAGATTGTAGCCGTCGGGACTGACCAGCGGCGTTCCGGCGTAGAAGCGAAAGCCCGGACTTTCCAGAACCACCGGATCGTCCTTGAAGCGTTCGTCCTTCAACGCGTCGGGTATGATCAAAGGCTCCGGCGTGAGAATGGTCGTGGGGCAAAAGGAAACGGAGCGGGACATCTCCGGCAGGCGAATGCCCACGGAGGATTTGTACCACTGTCGATCGGAATCGATGAAGTTCATTACGGCGATGGGCTTTTTCGCGGCCGCCGAGGCGATGCGGGTGATGTTGTCGAAGATGCGTTCCCGCTGCGAATCCAGAATGCGATAGCGCCGCAACGCGGCGATGCGTTTGTCCTCGTTGTCCGGATACTGCATGCTCGAATACCCTCCTTCGACGGACGCGTCGCCCGGTTCAGCTTTCGGCCGGCGCGGACTTCTGGCTTTTATCGCCGAGATCAATCTGCTTGCCGGTGATGCGCTCAACGTCCAGGACGCTGACCCGTTCGGACATCTTGGCCAGCACGCCCAGAATAATACCGCGTATAATGTTTCCCGCCGCCTCGGTTTCCAGTACTTCTTTTACCACGTCGCTGAGCTCCTCGCCCAGGCGATCGGTGACGGCGCCCATGAAGGGGATCCGGGTCAACTCTCCGAAGACGGACTTGGATTGGATGGCTTCCACGATGGCCTGACGTAGTTGCTCATTGTGTTCGTCGAAGGACTTGTGGGCCAGCACCGAGTAGTCCACTCGCTCCATGACCTGTTCCACGCGATCCAGGGACTGCTTGAACACCGCGTCCGCGATAGTATCCACGAAGACGTCGCGAAAGCGAAAGTTGATGTCCCGGGTTTCGATTTCGCCGACGTCCCGGGAGGCGCGTCCCAGTTTGTAAAAGGCAATGGCGAACTTCGCCGCTCGCAGAAGCAGGAAGATCCGCAGCACGGCCGTGGGTAGGGGAATCATGCCCACGATTTCGTACCAGTGGGTCTTGAGGTAGGCCAACTTGTTTTCCGCGTGGCGCAGGCGAGCGTAGAGATAAAAGAACCAGATGATCACCACCAGGATATCCACGCCGATGATTACCAGTGTCGGATTCACTGAGAAAAAGTAGAGATTCAGTTTGCCGGAGATGAGGCCGCTGTAACTGGAACGAATGAAGAGCACCAGGGTGTCCGCCGCGGCCAGCAAGATGAAGAAGTAGTCCAGTTTGGTGCCGGGCAGGATGCGGAGCCAGTAGCGGAAGCTTTTCTTATCCGGTCCGGTTTTTTGGACTTCCGGAGCATCGGTGTCGGCCGCGGACGAAGGCTCTGCTTGCTTTTCGGTTTCGCTCATCTTTCTCTCCCGGGTTCACTCGACGATCCGGTAATCGCGCCGGACCAGGGGCGCGGGCTCTGAATCGAAGTGCCACCACTCATTGGGCAACTGGATAAACCCCGCGCGGATCATGGCGCGCCTCAACAAAAGGCGATTCTCCAACTGGCGCTTTCGGAGTTTGCCGCGCCTCAACAACTCCCGTTCGCGTCCCGTTTCAGCCAGGGGCCGAAAAGAATCGAAATCGGTACCCATATCCAGGGCTCGGCCTTTTTCATCGACTACCGTTAGATCCACGGCCAGCCCGAAATTATGGACGGAACCGCGCTCGGGGTCGGCCACATAGTCTCGGGACGGCGTATCCTTGACCCTGGCCCACATTTTGCGCTGCACTGAACGAGGGCGTAGACCGTCGAAGACCAGGAATTCATGGCCCGATTTCTCGTCTCGCAGATATCGAACGGCCTGGCGCAGTTTTGCCGCCGCTGTGCGATGCAAAAAACACTCACGGAAATCGCCGTAAAGGTTCTCACCCATGAAGTTGTTCGTCCCGGCGTATCGCAAATCGATTCGAACGCCGGGTATGGTCTTGAGATTGACGTAGTCGGAACTCGATCGAAGAAATTCCAGTGTTTCGCGAAAATCGCCGGAACCGGGCTCGCTTTGAGAGCAGCCCGCGCCAAAGCCGGCTAGTATCATCACTATGGCGTACGCGTACGTCTTCATGTTCGGCCGTTTAGGTTCCCACTTGCGTTGGCGTCGCGATTCATTGTGCTCCAATACTTTGCTCAGCTTCTGTTGTCAACCAGGCCGATTCGCATCGAAATCGCGTACTTCCGTAAAATTTTCGCTTCTTTCGCGATTTTCATTTGACCAGTTTTAGTATCCGTTCGAGTATGAAGCATGCGGAAAAAAATAACCTGTCTGGCGTTAGTTTCACTTCTCGCTTT
The DNA here is from genome assembly GCA_964530305.1 of uncultured Leptospiraceae bacterium. Taxonomy (GTDB): domain Bacteria; phylum Spirochaetota; class Leptospiria; order Leptospirales; family Leptonemataceae; genus CAZGYS01. The sequence continues at coordinate 8,859 of CAZGYS010000003.1, read as the reverse complement.
AAATTTCATGGCCTGTAATTCTCAGGGTGAAGATCCTCCGGAGCAACCGACGATCGAAGGCATCAACATTCTCGACCTATTGGCTATCAACCTCATTGGCGGTGTTTACTGGGAAGGAGGGACCACGGTTCAAACGTGCGTCTTCGATCCCGGCAACGTCGTAAACAATTCCGTTAGTTGTGATATTCTCGAAGACGTTCACGCGAACCTCATCGCAACTGACCCGAATAACATGCGTTTGCAACTCAGCCTCGTGGACAATCAAATCACCGGTACCATGTCCCTGACCGTACCGCATTTGAATTTGTTCGGCTCCAACTTTACCGTTGGTTTGACCGGCAGTTCCGTGAGTAGTTCCAATGCCGCGGAAGTTCCGCAGAATTCGGAAGACGTAGCGCGAACCATAACCTTCACGCCCATCAGCGTGACTCCGTCGACGGCGGATTTGACCCTTTCGGTCGGTTCGTTCGTGACCGAGGAAAGCGAAAATGCTCTTTCCGGTCGCCTGACGACGACCATAGGACAAACCGGCAATACGCAAAGCGCGACGGTAACCTACGGGTTTAGCTTAAGGAAGGGATTATGAGAAGCATGGCAAATCGCATAGTTGCAATTCTATTCATCAGCGCGCTGACGGCGTCTCCGCTGTTGGCCAACGACGGCGACAAGGGCAAGCAGCCGGAAGGCATTAAGTTCAAGTTCCTGCCGCTGATTGCCGCTAGTTCGGACGATGGTCTGGGTCTCGGTATTCGTTTGTTCCTGACGAATTTCGACGCGGAAGTTGCTCCTTATAAGTGGCGTGCTTTTGCCCAGTACTACAAGACTTCGCTGGGATTCGAATTTCATGAACTGAACCTGGATATGCTGCGTTTCTTCGGAACGCCTTTCCGCGTGAAATTCTCCGGCGGTCTTGAGCGTCGCTTGAATTCAAACTGGTACGGCATCGGCAATACGCACGATATCCGTCGAATCCAGCGCGTTCAAAAGGGTGAAATTCCCATTAACGAAAACCTGCCGGGCGTTCCCGACCTTCTGCAGGTGGACGACAATGTGACGGTCAATCGCAATTGCGCGTCGAATTTCCCCAACTGTAACCTGAACAGCAACCTGCCGCGTCGGGTTCTGCGTGAAAGTCAAAACAAGTACTACAAGTACGACTACATCGCTCCTTTCGCGAACATCAGTACCGAGGACTTCTTCGGTAAGAGTAATTTCCTCTGGTTCGTGGGTTTCGAAGGTCGCCGCGTTCGTATTCAATCCTATGAGGGAGATACGGAAGCAGGCAACACGACCCCGAACATCAAGACCCTGCTCGATATTCAGCAGCCCCTCGGATATAACGCCACCGAGGACCCCAAATTCGTAAACGGTATTCGCCTGGCCCTGGGATACGACTCGCGTCCTCGAATTCGAGAGCGTAACCCCAACTCCGGCGTCTACGCGGATTTTCACGTAACTTCGGTCAGCAAGGCCACCGGAGCAGCTTACGACTTCACCCGTTACACCGCCACCTGGCGTCAGTATCTGGAAGTCATCAGCGGCTTTCCGGAACTGGTTTTTGCCTATCGCTTGCAACTGCAGGAAACCACCGGTGATGTACCGTTCTTCGAAATGGGTCGTATTCGTTCCATGAACGAGGAAGGCATCGGCATCGGCGGTAACCGCGGTGTTCGCGGCTATCCCAACAACCAGTTCGTGGATCGAGTTTTCGCGCTGACCAACTTCGAGTTGCGCTACTCCATCAAGCGCTGGGCGGCCATCGGCGGTATCGACCTGGTGCTCATCGGTTACTATGATGTGGGACGCGTAGCTCCTACCAAGAAGGACCTCAGTCTGGACGGCCTGCACAAGGCGGCCGGTGGCGGTATCCGACTTGTATGGGGTAAGGACACGGTGGTTAATATTACCACCGGTCGTTCCCAGTACGAATCGAACTTCAACTTCTCTTTCGGGCACATGTTCTAAGACCCGGAAAAATCGCCGGAGAGGTTCGGACGGCCCTGAAAGCCGTCCGATACTCCGAACCCGGGAGCCGGTTCATTCGTCCCATATGCACGGGGCGAAGACCGGCTCTTTTTTTATTTACCCGGGAGCCCCGGGTGGACTATCTTCCAATGATGATACGCAATCGTGCCATGGATAAGAAGAACGCGAAAAATCGCCTTTTGGGCGGGCGGTGGTCGAGCCTCCTTTGCTCAAGCCTCCTGGCTCCGGCTCTATTCGCGGGGTTCTTTCTGTCATGGGCCGAGGCGGGGGCCAGTCGCCGGCCGCCGGCACCAACCACCGAAGAGCCGAAAAATGGCCCGGATGGGGACGTCAAAAAGCGCGCTCCCGAGGTCTATCCGCCGAAGAATCCCGGCCCCATTTCCGAACGGGGCATTAAGATCATCAGCCGCTCTCGGGGCGTTTTCGTGCAGACCTATCAGGAGAAGCTGGGGCCCCTCACGGACGCCGACATCAAGCAGACTCGCCGCGTGACGGACCGAGCGCTCATCGCCTCCTTTAAAAAGCAATTATCCAGGAATTCGACCTTTCAACCGAAGTACCGCAAGCGTTGTCTGCCGGTATATGATTACGGCCTGCAATTTCGCGAGGGCAAGCAAACCCGCACCTTTCGGTTTTCCTTCCGCTGCAACACCATGTTCCTGGTGGAAGAGAAAATTTTTCGAGATTTCACTCGGGAGCGGACGGACCTTTATACTCTATTCAAGTATGAAGTGAACGGTAAAACTTCCGAGATCGTGCCGCCGAAAAAGTGATTCCGACTTCATTTCGAGGGATCAGGGGTCCGATATGTACACCTGAATGTCTCTCTATACTCTCGACATACAGGTACCCCGGGAGAAATCCAATAGCGTACTGCGCCTGTTTCAGACGGATCAGGGCAATGGGTTCGATATCATTTCCTCGAATATTCTGTACACGGACCTGAATTCATCCTATTATCGCCTGGAGATCTTCTCCAGCGCCAACGATACCGACCAGATCCGAACCGCCCTCAAGGCCGACTATCCCGACGTGCAATTCCGTATTCGGGAGGACATGTCCCTCTATGAGCGACCGCTGGTGGACATGCAGCCCCGGCAGAGCCTGGAATTCAAAAAGTCCTTCATGGCGACTTCACCCGCGGCCGTATCCACGGTTCAGAAGTACATGTTGCCCCAGCGCTCCCAACTGCGGGACCTGAAGTTGACTCAAAGTCGCATTGGTTTGTTTTCCAACGGCACCGCGCTGGAAAAGCCCCATCAGATCACGGTGGAGCTGGAGCGGGACCAGTACTTGATTTCCAAGCACACCGGCATTCAAGCTTTTCCCCTGTGGATGGAAGCGCCCAATGAAGAGCAATTTATTCGCGCGGTGGCGTCGCTGGCGCCGAACTATTTCGCGCTGCGAATTTGCGGACTGGATAATCACTACGCCCTGGATATTCCCGAGCGCATCTCCAACCTGACCGACGTACCCTTGATTCACGCGGAACACGCGGAGACTTCCACGGTCATCGCCGCCGTCGTAAAAAACGCGGCTCGGACCCACGGGGTTGAAATCAAGGAAAAGTCCGCGGCGATCATCGGCTTGTCCTCGGTGGGCCATGGTCTTTCCGAGGCGCTGTTCGCCATGGGGTTCGCGCGGGTCTACGGCATCGACGCGGACAGTCGCCAACTAACGCGCTTCGAACGCACGGAGGGCATCGCCACGTCCCTGGATCACGTCTACGAGAACGCGGACTTCGTAATCATCGCGCCCAACTATCCCGTGAAACTGGACGAGACGCGTTTTAAGGAAGGCCAGATCATTCTTTCGTTTACGCCGGACTCCATTGATCGTTCCAACCTGGCGTCGGAAGTGGCGGGCAAGTCCTACCAGGATCACGCGCCCCATCCGGTTTTCATTTTGCCGGGTCTCGTGGCGGCGATGCAGAAATACGATATTCCCTGTATTACGCTGGATATGCGTTTGAAGTTGATCGAAACCCTGCAAGTACGCGACGGCCTGGATCAGTTCCTACCCATTCCCACGGCGGACTTGATTCGTTCCCAGATCCAAGCGCTGGGTTGATGCGATTCAGCGCGCGCGGATTCCGTCTATAAACAGGGCGATGAATCCGTCCGTCCAGCGCCGTCCCATGGCGACCTTGTCTTCCGACATCATGCTCTGCTTGATGCTTTCGAAGATCATCGCCACCAGCATGCGCGCCGTTACTTGAATGTCCAGGTCGGCCCTGAAAAAGCCCCGAGCCACTCCGTTCTCCAGGTAGGCCTCGACATAACGCGAAAAGAGATCGAAGGCCAGCAGGACCTTGCCGCTGACCGCCTTGTCGACGCCCATGGCTTCGTAAAAGACGATATTGCCCAGGCGTTCATCGTCCTGAAAAAGTTCCATGAGGCGATTGCCGATCCGGTTCAACTGGTCGCGGTATTCCTCAATGTTGCTCGTGGCCTCCGCGTCCTCATCGCTGACGACCTGACTGATGGCCGCGATTACCTGGTCGAGCACCGCCGAGAAGATATCCAGCTTATTGCGGAAGTACCTGTAAAAGGTGCCGTGCCCGATTTGAAGCCGCTCGGCGATGTCGGAGATGCCCGCCGCGTGGTAGCCCTTCTCCGCGAATACGTCCATGGCCGCGTCGAGAATCTCTCGGCGCCTTTTGGCCGCGCGCTGGGCCTTCTTTTCTTCTGATATTACCGGCATTTCGATTTGAATCGCAAAAACTGAATGATATATCACTTTTCCTTCGGGAGACTTTGCTACAAGCACTTTTTGGAGCTGGTTCCGTTCCCGGTTCCATGTGATGTTCGCCTCCTGCAGGTGTTGAACAGGGGCAAAAAGTACTTGAAGTTTGTACTCACTGACAAAGAATGACACATCATTCCGTTTTTGGGGGCGACTTAAGGGTTCCCGCGAGGTGGAGTGTTGTTAAATAAATGATAATTCATTAAAAGTACTTGAGGGGAAACGGATTCGGAAATATTAAGAATCCGTGAAGTATGTAGTACTTTTAAAAATAGGTTTGTAATAGGTTCTGAAAGATATGTAAGGTGGGATGTAGAATCCTCCATTTAGCGGGACCTTGTCCGAAACGCGAATCGGACGAATATAAAGAAGACAAAAACAAAGCAGAGAAAGAGGCGCATGCCGGGGAAACCGGACCTGCGCTGAAAACCAGTTTCAGAGGTTTTGTGCGATGAAGTCAGCAATGCGGATTTCGGCGTTCTTGTTCGCCGGTTTATTTTTCTGGGCGTCCTGTGGGGGAGAAGGCGGTAGCGCCGGAGGCGGCGCGGGTGATGCCGTCGCCGAAATCGTGCCCCTGGCTCTTCTGGGCACGGACGATCTTCCCGAGTCTTTTAATCGCAATCCTCCGCCGGTATCCCAAACGCCGGTAACCAGCAATACCGGCGGTACCGTGCAACTGCCGGCCGACTTCGGATCGCTGGGCGCGGAAGCCTTCCTGGTTTCGTCCACGACGGACACGGATCGTTACCAGAGCCTGACCATTGAATTTTCCCAGGGCATGAACAAGACCTCGGTGGAAAGCAATCTCACCGTGAAGGACTCCGACGGCACCGCGGTGGACGGAACCTTCCAGTGGATCAGTTCTCGTCGCGTGCTGTTCGATCCCAAGCGCGAACTCAAGCAAAGCGAAAACTACACGCTCGAAATCACCGACCGGGCTAAATCCGCCGCGAACATCGCCCTGGTGCCTTATACGAAAGACTTCACCACGGAGCCCGACTTCGCCATGACCCATACGATTAATTCGTATGCCGCCGGCGGAAACAAGGGCATCGTCTTGAACAAGACCACCCACTCGACGATTACCGTATCCAGCGTCGTGGGCAATCACGAGAAAATCGCGTCCCTGAAAATCTACAAACTGGGCAAGTCCGCGTCCGTGGAACTTTGCCCCGCCGCCACGTGCGCCGTTGGTACGTTCAACGTGAACTTGAACGCGGCGGCTTCCATCGCGCCCGTGGAAGGCGGTAATACCTACTACTATGAAATCTCCACGGTCAATGGTAAGAAGTACTGGAAACCGTTTTCGTTCAACTGGGGCAAGACCGTCGCCAATACGGACGCGAAGATAACCTCCGCCGCGCAAATCGTATTGCCCCAGGGCGGTCTGAACGTCCTCGGCACCATGCTCGAGCGATACGCCGCCGGCGATTTCACCATGGACTATCGCGCGCCGGACAACTCCTTTCATCCCGGCATGAGCTTCAACGGCATCATCGAACTCAATACTTCCAGTTCGCGTCCGCGCGGCAATTGCCGCGCCGGCGGTGGGACGAACTTTACATTCCTAACCGACGTGGGCCCCTTCTGCGATATTACGGTAAACGGCTCCACCAGCTTTCTCGGGACCATTAAATTCAAATCCAAGGTCGACGTTTACTTGAGCGATTTGACGATTACCCAGGAGAACGGCAACGTCGACGCCAATCTGGCCGTCAACAGCGACGGGCGATTGGACCTGGGTCTGGGCGGCAAGCGCGTAACCGGCCAACTGGAAATCGTCATGGAGATCACCGATACGGAGCATTGCACGCTCTTTTGCATCGGCGTCTCCGGTCTTACGCGGGGAGTTTATATTTATCGCACGACCATCAGCATGAACAAGTCCACCCATCAGTGGGCCACGGCTCATGCCACTATTACGTCCAATACCCAGGGCGTTACCGCGCTGGGCATCAACGGCTTGAGCGGATTTAATCTTCGCAATACCATCAATGGTTCCTCGGGCTCGACGAATTACTTTAACGTGAAGCCCTGGAACGATTCGCTGAACGTCTCCGCGCCTACCCGTATCAGCATGGAAGGCGGAAGCTGGGAATTCATCGACAACCTGCTGGAAGGTTTGATTACGCGCGTGGTCGACGAACAGGTTCCTAACCTGAAACCGGAAATCGTAAACGGCGTGCTGGCCGACGTGATTCAAAAAATCGCCGCCAACGCCTTGAACGCCGTCTTAAAGCAGGTGCAGTCCGGCATCTCCGTTAATTTGCCGAACTATCTTCCCGCGCCCTTGAATCAGGTCGGCTTGAACCTGGCGGCGACCATTCGCAACGACATGGCCGCGCGTAAGTCCGGCGCGAAGTCCGGCCTTACCGCGTCGGCGGACATCGCCCTGACCGCTTCCAATGGCGCCTCCAACGGCCGTCCCGAGACGCCCCACGGCGTTAACTCGTACATCTCGTACAAGGGAGCGGGCGGAATTCCCCAGCAGCTCGACCAGAGCACGCCTTCGCAGGGTGCCTTGCTGGGACTGCACAACGACGTCTTGAGTCAGGCCTTTCATAATCTATGGAAGAACGGCGCGTTCAATCTGACCATTGATCACGCCTTTATCAATACGATTAAATCGCTCAGCGGTACGACGGAGCTCATCGCCCTGACCGAGGAACTACTGACGGCGGACGCAATCACTACGATTCTCGCTCCGGGCCAGACCAACCTGACGGCCTATGACAGCACCGGCGGCACGAAGGTCATCAAGCCCACGGACAAGATCATCCTCATCGTCAATCCCGTGCAGCCGCCCGTGATTCGCGTGGAGGATTTGCCGGGCGGCGGCGGAACCACGCGACCCAGGCTGGAAGCGGCTTTCAGTGATCTGGAAATTTCCATCATGGGCAAGGACGGAAGCAATCCCGCCTATCTGATCAGCCGGGTGCGCGCGACGCTCACGTCCAAAGCTACCCTGGATTTCGTGTCCTATTCCAATCCCACGAACAATCCGGCCATGGGAGATCTGGCCATTAAACTGTCGCTTTCCGAGGCCGACGGCGAAATGTACTACATCGTCGACGTCATGGGTGGTTCGAGCAATCCCTATGCGCTGGCGCCCGGTCGCATTCGCGAAGTGGTCGATCCCCTGGTCAAGACCCTGATTCTGCCCTTGCTCAACAATGTCGTGCGGGAGCTGCCCCTGCCGAAGATGGAAGCTTGCGGAATCAAAATCAATACGCTTTCGCCGCTGGACATGCCGAACAACGCTTTCGCCGCGGCGGACCGCTACGTTCTCGTTTCCGCCGGGCTGTCCAACTACGCCTTCTCCGGTAATTGCAGTTTCTAAAGCGGGCTGGACGAAAGGATGCGTTTCATTCGAGGCATGAATACACTCGGACGAAAATACACGCGCGCGTTAAGAGCGGGCCGAGCCGTTTTGCTCGCGGTCGTACTTTGCGCGGGATCGTTCACCGCCTGCGCGGTGGATGAAAAGGACTACGGCAACGCGAACCTCTTCGTGGACGGTCTGCGCGTTCATCCCTTCGCCCTGTTCACGCTTCTGGATCCCTATCCCGCCTTGAAGAGCGGCTTCGTAAAAATGAAGCCGGCGGACTTCAACAGCTTTCTGGATCGTTCCCTGGTAAAGAATCGCGGCGCGGTCGTGGGCAGCATGCGCGCCCTGGAAACGTTGGCCCTGGACGCGAATTCGCCTCTGCGAGGAACCCTGGGGCGGGGCTCGCTCTTGATCAATCGCCTGCGCACGCGCGATACGAACGCATATGCCGTGTCGCTGGGACTCATGGAGCGCATTCGCCGTTCGCCCCAGAATTTCGTGCCGGCTCTGATTCCCCTGCGTAACGCGGGACTGAGCGAAACCTATGTAACGAAATCGCAGGCGGAAATCCAGGACGCCTTCACCACGGTGGCGGACCTGCTGGAGGACGCGGACATCATTCAAATTCTCCGGGACACCGAGGACGTCATGCTCAAGACGACCGTGCCTTCCTCGAATCTACGAAACGGCCTGCAAAGCATCGCCTCGGGTCTACTGGATCCGACCCTCACGGGCGATCAAGTTCGTCGTGAGGACTTGATCGCCCGTGAGGGTCGGAAGAGGTGTAGGGAAAGAGTGTA
>CAZGYS010000002.1:0-45774 GCA_964530305.1 uncultured Leptospiraceae bacterium | reverse complement strand
GCATTACACTCGGGCCTCTCGCGCGCACGCATGTCGACCAGATCGTCCAGGCCAGCCTGCGATGCGAAGCCCATATGGCCGAACCGCTGGCGGAGCTCGTATACGAGAAGACCCGGGGCAACCCGTTCTTTGTTAACGAATTCCTGAAAACCCTCTATCAGGAATCCCGCCTGAATTTCGATCAGGATTCGCGGCGTTGGACCTGGAACCTGGAGGAAATTCGCCAGGCGGATATTACGGACAATGTCGTCGAGTTGATGACGGGTCGCATGCGAAACCTGCCCGAAGTTACCCGGCGCGTTTTGCGGCTGGCTTCCTGTGTTGGAAATCGCTTTGATCTTTCCGTTCTGGCCACCGTGAACGAAAAATCCCGCGGCGAAACGGCTCGGGAACTCGAGGACGCTTTACGCGAAGGGTTACTGATTCCCCTGGATGACGCCTACCGCTACGTACGGGCGTCGGGCGCGGGAGACGATCAATACAAGGCGGCGTATCGCTTCCTGCATGATCGCGTGCAACAGGCCGCGTATTCCTTGATTCCCGAGCAAACTCGCAATGAAACCCACCTGCGGGTAGCCCGACACATGCTCCGCGATATCTCGAAGGAAGATCTTGAAGAACGAGTTTTTGAAATCGTCAATCACGCGAACAAGGGCGCGGCCTTGATTGCCGACGACGAAGAACGGTTGGAGGCGGCGCGATTGAACGCGTTGGCGGGGAAGAAGGCGCGCTCGGCGGCGGCATTCGAACCCGCGGCCGGATATCTACTGGCGGGCATCGAGCTATTGCCGGACGGCGCCTGGCAAAAAGACTATGAACTGACATTGGAGTTGCACAACAACGCGGCGGACGCACTGCACCTGGCCGCGCGCATAGAGGAAAGCGCGCGTCTGGTGGAAGTCCTTCTGGAAAACGCGCGGACACCCCTGGATCGCGTGGCCGCGTACGAGGTGCGTATTCGTCAGTGCAATGATCGCAATGATTTGCCCGAGGCGATTCAAACCGCTCGTTCCGTGCTGGCCGAACTGGGAGTGCGCGTTCCCGTAAAACCTGGTCAACTTGACATCATGATCGCTTTGCTTCGCACCAAGGCGATCATGGCCTGGAAGGGCGCGGAGAGTATTCTCGACGCGCCCATGATGAGTGATCCCGAGAAGGCCGCCGCCATGCGAATCCTGGTGTTAATCGGCTCCACGACCTATCAATCCGATTTCGATATGTTCGCCGTGATGGTAATGATCATGGTGGAGCTTTCGTATCGCTTCGGGAATACGCCCCAGGCACCTTATGGTTTGGCCTTGTACGCCGTCGCCCACGCGGGCGTACTGAAACTTTACGATCAAGCTTACGAAATCGGTAAGCTGGCGTTGCGATTGGTGGACCGACTGGACGTACGCGAAACCGAATGCAAGACCATCATGGTTCACAATGTATTCGTTCGACACTGGTCCGAGCCCATCGAAAATACCCTGGATGCTCTCATGGTCGGCGCGGACAAGGGCATGGAAAGCGGTGATATCGAATTTCACGGCTACTGTCATTTCTTTCACGGCGACCATGTTCTGTGGTTTCGCTCCGAACTGCATTCCCTCCGGGGCGACCTGATCTTGATGCATGATCGCCTGACCGCGTTCGCTCAGGAGCAAAGCTTGAGCGTGATCAAGGTAAATCTTCAATTCACGGATTGCATGCTCGGCAACGCCCCCGACCCGGCCGTATTGAAGGGAGAATTTCTGGAGCCCCCGGATCTGGAAACGAAGTTTCGCGAAAGTAGTTACCGTAGCGGTATGTGCTACCTCTACCACGCGCGCGCCGTATTGGCCTACCATTTCGGAGATAAGCTGTACGCGCGAGAGCAAATGGAGCTGTGCCGCGAACAAGAGCTCGGTGTTCTCGCGCAGGCCTTTCTGCCGGTCTTCGTAATGCATGAGGGCCTGATTCGAATCGCCTGCTTGCCCGAGCTTTCGCGCAAGGAACGGAAGCGGGACCTGAGCATTATCGCCGCGATTCTGAAGCGCCTGCGCAAGTGGGCGCGGCGCATGCCCGGTCATTGCGAACATCGCTACTATCTGGTGCTGGCGGAATTTTCGCGTTATCAAGGGGATGAGCGAACCCTGGAGTATTTTGAGCGCGCGATAGCCCTGGCGGAAAAAGGCGGCTTCTCGAAGGAAATCGCGGTAAGCAATGAGCTGGCGGGTCGTTGGCTGTCGCTGAGCGATGAATTCGCCGGGCGCGCGTTTCTGCGTGATGCCCATCTGGCATACAAGCGCTGGGGTTCCGAGCCGGCGGTCGCGCGATTGGCCGATGAATTTGAATGGCTACCCCGCCGTCGAGATCATCGTGCCTCCATTCACGCTACGACCACCTCCTCCTCGGAAACCACCGACGACCTGGATTTCGGCACGGTAATCAAGGCTTCGCAGGCGTTGTCCGGCGAAATCAAGGTCTCCAGTTTGATCCGCGCGATGATGACCATCATGGTGGAGAACGCGGGGGCGGATACGGGTGTTCTGATTCTCGTGGACAAGGACCAATTGCTGGTGGAAGCGCGGGTCGACGCGGATTCCGGCGCGGTGGAACTGATGGATTCGGTTTCCATGAGTGAATACGGCAACCTGCCGCGCAGCATCATTCATTACGCGCAAAGAACGGGGACGGACGTCGTTTTGAACGACGCCGCGGTGGAAGGTATGTTTACGAATGATCCGTATATTCGCGCCGCCCAACCACGTTCGGTCCTGTGCGCGCCGATCATAAATCGCGGCGAAACGCGAGGCCTGGTCTATCTCGAAAACAATCTTTCGCCCGGGGCGTTCACCGACGAAAGGCTGCAGGTCCTGCGTAGTCTTTCGACGCAGGCGGCCATTTCCATTGATAACGCCCGTCTCTACGGTAATCTGGAGGAACAGGTCGCCGAAAGGACCCGTGACTTGACGCGCACGTTGGACGAAGCGCGTCGCCTCAAGGAAATTCAAGACGGTGATTATTACCTTACGTCCTTGCTGGTGGAGCCGCTGGGAGGTAACAATTCGCGCAGCGAAGTTACCGATATTCAAACCCTCTTGCGGCAAAAGACGCGCTTTAAGTTTCGCCGATGGGACACCGAGATCGGCGGCGACTTGAACATCACCTACGACGTCGTCCTGCGAAACGAACCATGCACGGTCTTCATGAACGCGGACGCCATGGGTAAGTCCATACAGGGCGCGGGCGGGACGCTGGTGGTGGGAGCGGCCTTCAAGGCGATTATCGAGCGAACGCGGCTTTCGCCGCTGATGAATCAGCAGGCGCCGGCCGAATGGCTGCGAAACGTGTTTCTGGATCTGCACGGCGTATTCGAGGGATTCGACGGGTCCATGATGATCTCGGCCGCCCTGGGCCTGATCGAGGACAACAAGGGATTCATGCACTACATCCTGGCGGAGCACCCGCGCATGGTGTTGTATCGCGAAGGCGAAGACGCGTGCGTCGAGTTCGTCGAGAACCGCGAAGTCTACGGCAAGCTGGGCATGCCCTTGTTGCAACCCGATGAAATCATACCGGAAGGTCTGGCGCTTACTCCCGGAGACGTCATTATCGCGGGCACGGACGGCCGCGATGAGCTGGTTATCGGTAAGGACGAAGACGGAGCCAACATTATCAATGAAGAAGAGGATCTCTTCCTGGAATGCGTTCGCGCGGGCCAGGGTAATCCGGAAAAAATCCTGGAAGAGGTTCTGGCGCGCGGGGAAGTCCGCGACGATATCGCGCTTTTACGTCTGCAATACAACGGCAAGGTCGGCGCGAATCCCATCGTGGAAGCCCGCGGGCTGGCGGCCGGCGGCGATTACCGGGCGGCGGCGGAGGAATTACGCAAGGTAGTCAAGGAACGTCCTTCCGCCGGGGAGGCCTGGTTCCTGCTGTCGTTCTGCCTGCGCAAACTCGGCGGAGACAATCTCCGGGAAGCCGCGGAGGCCGGCGAAAAGGCCCGCGTACTCTTGCCGGACTCCGTGCGCAACCTGATGAACCTGGCCGACATTCACGCGCGAACGGGGCGTCTCGATGCCGCCGACGAACTTCTGCGACGGGCGGCGGAGCTTGCGCCGGACGATGAGCGCGTGGGAAAATCAAGACGTCTCATCGCCGCGCGACTGAAGCGGGAGGACCAGTAATGGCCGACACTTATCAGGTTCTGAAAATCATCAACAAGCAGGAACAGTCCCTGTTCATGGAGGCGTTGAAGCTTCTGGACCGGGGGGAGACCGGAGCCGGTCGTTCCATCGTTCGCGAGCTGGTGGTGCGCGCCTACCTGGCGAGACGAAAGCCCGAAGCGCTGCTGGAGGTCCTGCGGGCCTATCGCCCGGTCATGACGCGCATCGGCGAAGGCGAAGCCTACGGCCATTTATGGGAACAGTTCGCGCTGAACCTGAGCGGGACGACCGCTCATCGCGTTGAGTTGTATTCGGAAGATTTCGATGAAGTCGACCATGTACGGCGGTGGCGGGAAGAGAAGGACCATGAGGCGCTTTTCGCCTATCACTTCGCGCGCGGCACGTTGCACTATTTGTATGGAGAGTTTGAGGAAGCCGAGGAGCATTTGAAGAACGGGACGCGTCATCTGAAGTCCGAATCCTCTCGACTATTACGTGAGGACCACGCGCGAATGTACGGTCTGGCCCGCGCGGCGGCGGGACGGGCCCCGGCCGGTGACGCCGGCGGCTTCATTACCCGAGCCGAAAAAGCACGGGAGCGAGGCAAGGCTCGCAAGGCGAAACGTTTATACGCGCTGGCGTTGAGGGATGCTCGTCGGGGAGGCGACGGCCTGCTGGAGGCGATGATCCATGAACTGGAAGGCGATTTTCATCTAAAGCTTGGAAATCGCAAATTCGGGACGGCCCGCGTGGCGCGCGCCCGGGATCTGTTCGAGGAATGGGGCGCCGGCGCGAAAGTGCAGCATCTGGAGCAAACGCGCGGCCTGGCGAAACAAACATCCCATGACCACGACACGACTTTCACGACGACCAACGCCACCACGACCAGCGGCACGGCTCGCCTGGATCTGTCCGAATTAATGGAGGAGTCCCGCGCCCTGACCGAGGAAATCGTCTACGATGAACTGACGCGAAGCATCACGCGTACGCTCTTGCATCGTTCGGGCGCGGATCGCTGCGTCTTGTGGTCCCTGCCCGCGAACGGAAAGTCTCAATACGTGGAGGCCGAAGGCGATTTAATTCGCGTGTATACGCGTGATATGGAGCCGGGCCTTCCGCGCGAAGTGTTGGAACGCGTACGGCTTACGACGGACATCATGACCTTGAAGGAAGCGCGCGAAGACAATCTGGACCGGGAATATAAGACTCCCACCGGACGTCCGGCCCTCGCGTTTCTGTGCGCTCCCCTGTTGAGGCAAGGCGAACTGCTCGGCATTTTGTATCTGGAAAGTACTACGGAACCCGATCTGTTCACGGCCGACAATATTGAATTTACGCGAATCCTATCAACGCAGGCGGCCATCTCCCTGGGCAACGCGGGCCTTTATGCTCAACTGGAGGAAAAGGTGAGCGCGCGAACCCGGGAACTGAACGGGGCGCTCGCCGAAGTGCAGGCGCTGCGCGAAAAGCAGGACGGAGATTATTTTCTTACTTCGCTGCTGACGACGCCGCTGATGGAAATCGCCGTAAAGAGCGATAAAGTACGGGTTGCCTCCCTCGCGCGGCAGAAGAAACAGTTTCGTTTCCGTAAGCGCGAAAAGGAAATCGGGGGCGATATCAATATCGCCCATTCCCTGGCCCTGGCGAATCGCCCCTGTACCGTTTTTTTGAACGCCGATGCCATGGGTAAGTCCATACAGGGAGCCGGAGGCGTGCTGGTGGTTGGCGCGGTTTTCGCTTCCATCATTAAGCGAACTCGCGCAACGCGCAGCATGGCGGAACGTTCGCCCCGGGAATGGATTGAGGCGACGGCGGTGGACTTGCATCGCGTGTTTGAAACTTTCGACGGCTCCATGTTGATCTCGGTGGTGCTGGGCGTCGTGGACGATGAAACCGGACGTCTCTACTACATCGCCGCGGAGCATCCGCGTGTCGTGTTGTATCGCGCGGGCCGAGCGGAGTTGTTGGATCCGGCCCGCATGCACGCGAAATTGGGCATGCCGGGAACGCCGGACCTGGGAGTGGAAGTGGAGGAGTTCCAGATGTTGCCGGGTGATGTAATTATCAGCGGAACCGACGGGCGTGACGATATCAGCCTGGGACGCGATGAATTCAATCAACAAATGATCAACGAGGACGAAAACGCTTTTCCCCGCGCAGTGGAAGAAGGCGAAGGCGACCTGGAAAAAATTCATGCCGTGTTGCGCGGCCGGGGCGAACTAATCGACGATATCGCCTTGTTGCGAGTCGAATACGCTGATGGAACCGAAACACTCGAAAAGCCGGGCTCGCCCGCGAAAGCCCCTCAAGGCGAAAAATCGTCGGCGCGCCTGGCCCGGGAACAAGTGCAACTACGAGACTACGGGAAAGCGGAGAGCATCGCCCGGGAGGCGCTGGAGCAAGACGGCGAAAGCGCCGAACTGAATTTCATTCACTCCTATGCGTTGAAGAAACTGAATCGCCCCGAGGATGCGCGCGAAGCGGGAGAAAAGGCCCTGGCTTTGAAAGCGGACATGTCGCCCAATCTGGTAAACCTGGCGCACGTCTACGCGATGCTGGGTAATCACGATCGTGCCGATGAGTTGTTGGATCAGGCGGCGAGTCCGGATGCCGGGGACGCGGCCGTGGAGAAAATGCGCCGCATCGTCGGTCGCTATCGCGGCGAATGATCTTTAGAGGCCCTTTACGGGTCGCGGAAGTTTCAGACGCATGTACTTGATGATGCGATTTTTCTTAAACCAGCCCTTGTTCATTTCCAGGGCATAGAGCGCGGGTCCGCCGGAGCCGTAGGTTTTGAGCTGATGATCGGGTACGCCCGGCTGGGGGTACATGGTGAGCACCTTGATCAAGAGCCCATCTTCATTGAAATAGCCGATGTCCAGCGGAATCAAGGTGTTCTTCATCCAGAAGCCCTGAACCTGAGGTCGGGGAAAAACGAAGAGCATGCCTTCGTCGGCGCCCATCTTCGCGCGAAACATCAGACCGCGAGTCCGGTGTTGCGGCGTGGCGGCAATCTCGGCGACGACCGTTTTGCCGCCCACCGTGATGTTCATGGTCTTGAGCTTCTTGACCGGGGGTATGGCCGCCAGTCTGGACTTACGACCTTCGCCGCAACCGGTCACGGGCATCAGCAGCAAGGCCGACAGCATGCCCGTGAACAGAAGCGACGCGGTCCTCCGGACCGCGCGATGATTGAGGAAGAGTTTAAGTTTCACGACGTTCGCTTAGAGCGCTTTGGCCGGCACGCAACGAAACTTAACGTCGGATTTGAATTCGACGAATTCCAGATTGATTTCGCCGCGTTTGACCGACTTAACGGCAATCTTGCGACAGGTGTCCTTCACGACCTTGAACATGGCCGGGTTATCGCCGTGGTATCCCAGGGTGTCCGAAAGCGAAAAGGCGCGGCCGGGATAAGTTACGTCCCAGACATGGTATTCGCCGTCTTGCTTTTGTTCGAAGATCTGTTTAACGGCGGTCTTTTCCTTGAGCTCGTCCCGGAACAGGCCGGCGTGTTTGGCGCTCATGCCGTTGATGGTGACGATGATTTGATTTGCTTTGGTAACGCGCGCCCATTCGCTCTTGAGTTTCTTTTGCACGAAACGAGCAAGGGCGCGGGGATCTTTTTTCCAGCGGCGTTTACCACCGACCGCGAAGCGATGGGCGGCGGCCTGACCGGCGGACAGGTAACGAGTATGAGCGCCGCCCTGAGTGCCCTTGTAGACGCCCAGTTCCTTGCCGCGGCCCCACAGGGTCAACAGGCGCACGACGCCGGTAGCCTGCATGGACTTGAACGGTCCGGTGGTGGCAATGCTTTGCTTATTCATTTCGATCTTGCCGATGATAAGTACGTCGGCGCCGGCCTTGGCCGCGCGATCCTTCAAGCTCTTCAGTTTGTTCTGGGTGGATTCGGAATCGGGATCCGCCGCCCATGCGTTCTCTTCGCTGCGAGTGGGGCGTGCTCGTTCGGGAGGAATGACCTCGTAGCCCTTGCTGATCAGGAATTCGCGCAGGCGCGCCGAGGAAACCGAATCGGGAGAAGTGAAACCCTTAACGCGACGACCGCTGCCGGGTAGATTGTACTCTTCACGAATCAGGACCAGAACCTTGGGATTGCCGGCCAGTTTCTGCGCGGTGTCGATGGCGCTTTGCACGTCCACCAGGTTTACCTGGAAGGCTACCTGCATGCGAAGCATGTTGACCGTATCCAGTTTGTAGCGATTCTCGGACTGTACGCGGTCGTTACGGCAGATACCCTTGGCTTCTGAGAAGATTTCATTGGCGATGGACTGGCCGTCGGAAACGCCGGATTGTCTGGACACCTGTTCGCCGATGCATTTCTGAATGGCTTTCAGGCAGGCGTTGCGCTTGGCGCGACGGCGAGACGTTTCGATGCTCGTGTAGATGGGAGCTTCACCCATGGTGCTGATTTTTCCGGACAGGCAGTCCGCCGGATTGAAACCGGCAGCGCCGCCGCCCCCGCCGCCTGAACCGGCGGAACAGGCCATGACTATGGAACCGGCGATAACGCCCGCGGCCGCGACGATCGTGGCCGCCGCCCGCGCGTTCAATGATTTCAAGGTATGATACATTTGCTTCATAAATCCTCCGCCCTACCGGGCTTGCCGTCCAGCTAACCGTTTAAATGGAGCCAGGGTCAACAATATTTTGACGTGGGGAGGAGGCGAGGTGTTCGAACGCCGGAGCTTGCCCTGACCGGGCAAAGAAGACGGACAATTAAAACGAGCAATTACGGGAAGTTCAATGGATGTCGGCGATTATGACGGTGATGTTGTCGTGACCGCCGCCGTCGTTGGCCAGGCGAATGAGTTCTTGCGCGCTTTTATCCAGGTCCTGGACGTCCCGCAACACATCGGCGATAGCTTCATCTTCCACCATGCCGTTGAGGCCGTCGCTGCAAAGCAGGAGCCGATCTCCCGGGGCGACATCCAGTTTCCCCACCACCGGTTGCAGTTGCTCGGTGGGGCCGATGGCCTGGTTCACCTGATTGCGCATGGGATGAATTCGGGCTTCTTCTTCCGTAATGGACCCGTTCCGAACCAGGTCCGCGACCAGGCTCTGGTCCTGGGTGATCTGTTCCATGCGGCCCTCGCGAAGGCGATACAACCGGCTGTCTCCCACCTGTGCGAAATAGGATTCTTCTCCGAGGAGATAGGCGAAAGTGGCGACGGAGCCCATGCCCTGTCTGGCGGGCGTGCGCTTTACAAGAGTACGAATGGCGGTGTGGGCGTCGCGAATGGAGTCCCGCAGGGCGCGCTCGGGGGATAGTTTGCGATTGGAATGGATGAAGTTAAAGCCGTTCTCCACCACCGCTTCGGCGGCGACTTCTCCCGCGGCGGCGCCGCCCATGCCGTCGGCGACGATGAGCAGAATGCCCTGGTCCAGATCCGCGGAGGAAACTTTCTCCGCCGTCTTTCCGGATTGAACATATCCAATAACAAAGTTGTCCTCATTATTGGAGCGTACGCGACCGGTGTCGGTCCTGCCCGTTGCCTTGATCTTCACGATGCTTAATGTGTTGCCGTCGATCCCTCGACGGCGACAATACGAGAACCCCCGGACCGCTTCGCCCGTCAAGGAAAGCTTCTAATATTCTTCATATAATGGATTACTCAACGCATCGATCCATGTCCCACCGGCTGATGGAAGCGCGGCTTATGTCCCATGGGAATCATCAGGAGCTCGATAGAAGCCCTTGACATACAGACGGGCAATGCTTCAGTATTTGCACGAGTCGCGCGTGCGACCGGAGGGGGCAGTAAGTGAATGCGAATGAGCAATTAATCGAGAAATTCTATTCATCCTTCAAGGCGAAGGATGCCGAGGGCATGGTATCTTGTTATCACCCGGATATTGAGTTTTCGGATCCCGGATTTCCCGATCTCAAGGGTTGGCGCGCCGGTGCCATGTGGCGTATGCTCATCGACAAGGGTAGCGCGGATCTGGAAATTACCTACTCCGACATCAAAGCCGACGACAATCGCGGCAGCGCGCACTGGGAAGCGAAGTACAGCTTCGGGAAAGACAAGAATCCCGTGCACAATATCATCGACGCCGAATTTGAATTCAAGGACGGCAAGATCGTCAAGCACACGGACCGCTTTGATTTCTGGAGATGGTCTCGCCAGGCACTGGGTGCGGCCGGCTTGTTTCTGGGTTGGACGCCCATGATTCGCTCTAAAGTACAAAAAGAGAGTGATACGGCGCTGACGATGTACAGCAAAAGAAAACGCCTGGAGCCCAAGAAAGGGTAAACGAAGGAAACCGAACGAAGGAATCCGAGCGGCGCGGCGGTAGGAGCGGGGCGGACGAATGCACCGAAGCCCCGCCCGTCGCGGACAGGGCTTCGGTAATACGGTTACTTAACCGTGATGTTGATGCTCGTAGCCATACGGGGGCCGTAGGACTTGTGATGGCCGTCGGCGAACTGCATGGTCAGCTTGTACTTACCGGGTTTCAGATCCAGGCTGGTTTCCAACTGGCCCTTACCGTAGTGAATCATGTGCGTTTTGTCGGCCGGAATGTCTTTCGGACCGTCATTGCGAATGATCGTACCTTCCGGAATGGAATCGCCGTTCACTATGATGTGATGATGGCCCGTTCCCTCAATGGGGGGACCCGCCGGTTTTACGGTCATGCCTTCCACGCCGAACTCCAGCTTAACCGGGCTGGAAACCACGGCGCCGTCCTTGATGTTCTTGAACCAGACTCGATCCACGGTCTTCGGTTGGCCCTTGCAGCCTACGAACAGGGCAACGGCCAGAACGGATACGGCAATGAGCCCCGCCTTCGCGAATACACGACGGGACGAAGGGGATAGTATACCTTTATTATACAGATTGGACATTTATTCCTCTCCAATGATTTGAAATAGATCGTACGAAAGCAACTGAGTGCCTTCGGACCGGGCAAGTCAAATTTCCCCGATCGGCCGCGTGCGTGTAAAAAAATGCCCCGAATCAAGGCGATTTGTCCCATGACAAAGCATGAGTCCGGCGCCGCGAGTAAGCCCGCGCGGCAGGGCGATTTCCCGGCGTCTTGAAATGTCCTCCAGGGACAAAAAATAATGGAAACTGAAGCAACCTGTATTAATATATGGGGCATGTCTTCTTCTAAATCTCATTCCTTCCGTCGGCTGAGTATCGCCGCGGTGTTGTTGGGCGCGGCCCTCATGGTCTCGGGCGGATGCTCGAAATATCTTTACAAGATCGTGTACAATCGCGTGGATTCCCTGGCGCTGAATCGCGTGGACAAGTACTTTGATCTACGGGGAGATCAGAAAGATTTCTTGTCCGTGAAGCTGAAATCCCATCATCGCTGGCATCGGCGATCGCAGTTGCCGGCTTATATTGGTTTTGCCAGGGAAATCACCGGTCGCGGGCAGGACGGCCTGTCTTCCGCGGAACTGGATTGGGCCTATAAAAAGTTCAATAGTTTCGCCAATCGCCTGTATGCGCGGACGCTGTCGGACGGCGCCGCGTTTCTTGCCACGGTGGACGCGGAGCAAATCGCCTATCTGGAAAAGCAACTCAAGGAGTCCAATGAGGACTTGATCAAGACGGTCAAGAAATCCCGCGCGAAGCGCTTGAGCGAGCGAGCCGATCGTACGGTGAAGTACATGGAAGACTGGTTCGGGGATCTCGACGCCGACCAGGAGCGCAAGGTGCGCGCCATGTCTCGACGCATGCCGGACTCGGCGGCCAATCGCCTTAAGTATCGCCGCGAGCGGCAGAAGGAGTTTATTGCGTTGCTGCGCGCGAAACCGGGCAAGAAAGTTATCGAAAAGAAACTTCGCGACTGGCTGGTGTATCGAACCAGAAATTATCCTTCGTACTATCGCCGTGACGCCCTGGCCTGGCGGCAACGCAGTCGGGCCATGATTCTGGAAGTGGATAAAATGATTACTCCTGAACAGCGCAAATACTTCATTGCCCGCGTCGATGAACTCGCGAAGGATTTCTCCAGTCTTTAATCAGCCCGAACGAACAAGGCACGCGGGCGTTTCGTTGTAGTGGGACATTGTATCGCGGGGATTGTACTCAAGGGCAATTTTGACGGGGAAGAGGCTCGGAAACATGATCTCTTCCCCCTTCCTCTGGGTTTTGATCTTACGCTCTTTCACGTAGATCACTATTATTCGGCCTGTCGCCAGGCACTCGAGAAAAGCGAAGGCTACTTGCCGACCACGGGGCATCGCGGTCCCATACTCGCGAATGAAATCGCCATGGCGATTCTTATGGAACGGATCACCGGTAGCGGGGATCCATTGTTCGCGTTGATTGCCACGGACTACTTCGGCGGCGTCGGAGATCAGCTTGCGCAGGTTTATCGCGGGCGAGAGCTTGCGAACGATTCGATTTTCATGATCAGCCCGGCGCTGAAGTTTCTGGGCGTGACGGCCGCCGCGGGCCTGGATGAATTCGATACGGTCGGACTGGGAGACATTCGCTCCCAGCCCGACTGGTTGGAAAAGTACGAGGACCTGGCCGACGAGCTGGGCGTTTGACGGCCGGGCCCGAGCTTCTTACTCCTCTTCCAGCAAGCTGCGCAACATCCAGGCCGTCTTTTCATGTACGGTCAGGCGTTGCGTGATCAAGTCGGCGGTGACTTCATCATTACCGGCGTCGGCGGCGGGCAGGATGTTCCGGGCCGTACGAATGGTGGCCTCATGGGCCTTGACCAGATTGCGAATCATATCCTTCGCTTTCGGCACGCCCTCGTCCTCGGTGACGCTGGTGAGTTTCGCGAAATCGCCATAACCGGCCGGAGCCATGACGCCCAGGGAGCGGATGCGCTCCGCGATTTCATCGATGGCCGTCCACAGCTCATTGTATTGCTGCATGAACATACCGTGCAGGGTATCGAACATGGGTCCGGTCACGTTCCAATGATAGCCGTGGGTTTTCAGATACAGCGTATAGGTATCCGCCAGGAACGATTTCAAGCCTTCGGCGATTTTCAGTCGTTCGGTTTCGGGTATGCCGATGTCGATTTTCATGGTTGCTCTCCTTCCGGATAGGATTCCCGGACCCTTTCTGGTGTCTTTCCATATTTAGAATGATTCTAAATGCTTTGGTCACGGATTTTTTTCCGCTCCGGGGTCCGTCCTGGGTTTCCTCATTAATTGGGTTGAAAAATCAAAGCGACCGATATTCGGTATGCATTGCAATCGCGGAGATTATTAAGGAAGGCCCCATGTCGTATAAACCCACCAGCGCCGGAGTCGGCTATCGCCGAACAATCGATAAGGCCGGGAAGAAAAATTCCCTGCGCAATCCCGCTTACAGACCGCCGCTGGAACGACTGGTGGATCCGATCACGATTTTGCTGCTGCTGGCGATTGCCCCCGCGTGGTATTTTCTCAACGTTTGGTATGCCGCCGGCGCATTGGCTCTTGCGATTCTGCTCTTCAGTATTCGAGAGCTGTTCATTCAGGACGATCATGCCCTGATTCGCATTTACGGTCCCCTGGGGCGCGTGCGATATATCGTGGAGGATCTCTTTCGCGATAAGTATTTGCAATACTTCAACGAAACCAATACCGACGGCCGCCCCATTCCAAAAATCGTTCGCGACTATATCTATCAAAAAGCTCACAACGTGAAATCGTTCGCCAGCTTCGGAACCGAGCTGGACATCATGGACGTGGAGAACACCGGCGGTTCGCGCATCCTGCATCGTAATTTTCCCGGCGCGGTGGCGACGGCGGGATACGAAGCCGTCGTGGGCGGGAAGCGCGAAGGCGTAAAGCCCTTCGTCATCAAGAACTGCATCAATGTCTCCGCCATGAGCTACGGTTCCATCAACGACCGGGCGGCCGAGTGTTTGAGTTTCGGCGCGCGGGACGTGGCCTACGTTAACTGCGGCGAAGGCGGCTATGGTCCCCACGGAGTGGCCGGCAACGACGTGGTCTTTCAACTGGGCACGGGTAAGTTCGGCGTGGGCGAATTCAAGACCATGCCCGACGGAACGGAAACGCGCGTTCTCAACGACGAACTCCTGCGAAACCTGACCCGCGAACACGACAACATCAAGATGATCCAGTTCAAGATATCGCAGGGCGCGAAACCCGGCCTGGGCGGGCATTTGCCCGGCAGCAAGGTGACGCAAAAAATCGCCGACGTGCGCAAGGTTCCGGTTGGCCGCACCGTGATATCGCCTCCCCGCCACGCCGAGATCCTGGCCGCCACGCCGAAGGAAATGATCTTAAAGCTGTTCGATTTCATCGAGCGCGTGCGAAAGCTTACCGAGCTGCCCGTGGGCATTAAACTCTGCGTGGGCCATTTGTCCGAGATTGATATGCTGGTGGACGCCATGAAGGCCACGGGCAAGGGACCGGACGCCATCCAGGTGGACGGCGCGGACGGCGGTACCGGTGCCGGTCCCAATATCTGGGTGAACTATGTCGGCTACGGCGGTACCGTGGAAACCACGGCCTACCTGGATGCGCGCCTCAAGGAAGCGGGTATTCGCGATCAGGTGGCCATCTCCAGTTCCGGCCGCATCCTCACGCCGGCCCACGGAGCGCTGGCCTTCGCCGCGGGGGCGGACTTCATTGATACCGCGCGCGGCGCCATGCTGTCCCTGGGTTGCATCCAGGCCCTGGCCTGTCATACGAATCATTGCCCCACGGGGATCACCACCAACAGCAGTTGGCGTAAGCACGGTCTTAACATTCCGGAGAAGGCCACGCGCGTGCATCATTACCTGAGCGGTTTTCATTCCGACATGTTGAAACTTACCACGGTCATGGGTTATTCGGATCCCCGAGACATCACGCCTTCGTCATTGCGATTTCTGGAATACAATGAACAGTTCGGCAAGTACTTCGAGGACGATCCCTTCGGCGTCAAGGCCGCGAAATACCAGGGCGATACCGTCGACGCCATTAAGGATTGAGAGAAATTTCTTAGATTCGATTGCAATCCCGCGCGGAAAAGTTCGTCGCTTTCGCCTTCGTATTCATCTCCCTGCTGGAATGGATTTACCTGGCGTACGCCCTGGAATCGCCCGCGCCTGCCGCGAGCAGCTATTTCACGCCTTTCCTGGCCCTGCATTGCTGGCTGGTCTGGCTGGCTCTGTTCGCGCATCACAGGTCGGTCTTTTTTGTCTGGGCGAGGTGTTTCGTCCTGGTTCACGGCTTTTTCTGGTTCGTAGGTATCCAGATCTTAGTTTACGTATTGGCGTTCCAGGTGCTGGTGGACGCCCTTAAGTTGTCGCCCGCCTTCCCGTGGATACCGGCCTTGAAATAAGGCCGGTATGGTTCCTTATTTCAAGGTCTCCAGGAATTTTTCAAACTTCTTCTCGGACATCAACTCATGAGTAACGAGCCGGCCCTTGTAGTACATACCCAGCGTTCCGAAGGGGCTACCGTGTTCGCGGGCGTCCTTATGATCCTTTAACTTATGAAGCTTGCAGGCGATGCCCCGATCTTTCGCCATTCGGGCCAGCAAGGCCGTGTATTCCTCCATGAAGGGGCATTGATGGGAATACACGAAGGCCAGGCCTTTTTTGTGGGCCGATGTTCCTTCTCGAGCGTCGCCCGTAAAGGCAGGATTCTTTGCCGCGGACTTAAACTTCAAGGCCAGTAGTTCGAAATAGGGCGGAGCCGTATCCACGACGGCGAAACCGTGTTTCTCATAGAAGCGTTTGTCCGTCAGGAACGGCTTCACTTTATTACTGGTGACCACTACGACGCCGTTCATTTTTTGGGCGCGCGCGTCGGCAATGCACTCATTCAAAAGCTTCGTCGACCAGCCGTTGCCCTTGAACCGGCCCGAGACCCACAGGCAATTGATCATCATGTAATTTGGTGCCTGGACGGGCTTCCAGGCCTTCGCGGCAGGCATGTACTCGACGAATACCTTACCTCGTTCGTCCAATCGCTTGAAAACCAGGCCTTCGCGAAAGCGCTGTTTCATCCACTCCTTCTTGGTTTCGGCGCGGGCTCTGTTGGCCTTGTCGTTGCCGATGGCGCAACAGATGTGCTCTTCGTCGATGTTGGTCCCGTCGATGGAGATGATTTTCATATGCGGTTCGGTGTCGCGGCGGCCTTCGCGCCTGGGCGTGTGTTTAAGCTTTATTCAGGAAGCGCTCCGCCAGGCGGACGAAGTAGGCCGCGCCGATGGGTAGAATTTCGTCGTTGAAATCGAAGTGGGGACTATGCAGAATGCAACCGCCTTCCGCCGGTCCGTTGCCGAGGCGCACGTAGCAACCGGGTTTTTTTTGCAGCAAGAACGAGAAGTCCTCGCTGCCCATGCTGGGGTCGAGATCCCGAATGACGTTTTCTTCGCCGACGATTTCGCTCGCCGTTTGGGCGGCGAACTCGGTTTCCCGGGGCGTATTGATGGTGGGCGGATAGCGCTTCTCATAGCGCAGATCGAATTCGCAATCCGTCGCCTTGCAAATGCCCTCGGCGATGTCATGGATCCGGGCGCGAATTTCCTCCTGACGCTCCTCGCGAAACGCGCGGACGGTACCCCGCAGAATCGCCTCCCCCGGGATAATGTTCCAGGTCTCGCCCGCGTGAAACTGAGTCACGGAAACCACGGAGCTCTCCAGGGGGTTGGAGCGACTCACGATGCGTTGCAGGGACATTACGATTTCCGAGGCCGCGACGATGGAGTCGGTGCCCATGTGCGGCATGGCGGCGTGGCAACCTTGTCCCCGCACTTTAATTTCGAAGAGATCGAACGCGGCCATCATGGGACCGGGACGCAGGCCGATTTTGCCCGCGGGCATGCCCGGCCAGTTGTGAAGCGCGAAAACCGCGTCCATGGGAAATTCCTCGAAGAGACCTTCCTCCACCATGACCCGTCCGCCGCCCTCGTTTTCCTCGGCCGGTTGAAAGATGAATTGAATCGTCCCCTGAAATTTTCGCGTGGAAGCCAGGTAGTCCGCCGCGCCCAGGAGAATGGCCGTATGACCGTCGTGCCCGCAGGCGTGCATTTTTCCCCGCACCCGGGAGCGATGCGCGAAATCGTTTTCCTCATGAATATCCAGGGCGTCCATGTCCGCGCGCAGACCGATGGATGGGCCTTCGCCGTTGCGCAGGGTGGCTACGATACCGGTGACGGCCAGTCCCGTCCGGACCTCAAGGCCGAACTCCCGCAGCTTCTCAGCGACAAAGCGTGAAGTTTCAACCTCCTCGAAGGCTGTTTCGGGATGAGCGTGTATGCGTCGGCGCCACTCCGTCATGCGGTCGTGGTTCGCGGCGATTTCAGCGGGTATATCCATGGGAAAGCTTTTCGCTATGCAATCGGAAAGATACATTAAAAAATCGCATCATGGAAAAAATTTTCGGGACTTTGCGTATATGCCTGCTCGCGGCGGCGGGCGCGACCCTGTTGACCGTTTCGCCGCTGAACGCGCAGAGGGTAAGCGATCTGGATCGTGTTGTTCGGACCGTCGCCGAGGCCGCGTTCTCGGGTAAGCCCATGAGCACGGTGGAGGGCTTCCTGATGAAGGAAAAGGATCTGGAGGAATTGCAACGCGTCGCGCGAACGGCTCCCGCGCGTGAAACGAGATTTTGTGAAAAATTTCATGTTCCCGAGCGCGTGGCTCGTTCCCGAGAAAAAATCAAGCGTTCCATCGCGCGCATGAAAAAACGCTGGGAGAAAATTCAGGCCGCGGTTGCCGACGTGGGGATAAAGCCGCGCTTCACGCTGATTCGCGAATTTCGCGTAGTGTCCGATTGCGGCGTGCGATTTTATCGCCTCAAGCTGGAGGGAAGTTTCAAGAAGGACGGCGCGGTGGGCACGCTGAAGATGAGCCGCATGCGTCTGATTTATTTTTCCGGGCGCTTTCGCGTCGTACGCATGTTCCGTTTGTCGCTCAATCCACGCAAGGGTCGGGACCTGAAAATCCAGCCTAAAAAGTCCGTGCCGAAGACGGAACCGAAACCAGAGAAGCGGCGGGGCAAAAAGGCGGTAATCGGATGAATATTCGAAGATGGATTCGCGGGGCGATTTTCTCGGCCCTGATATTGCCGGCGTTCTTATTTATGGTCGCGGCTGATCTAAACGCCCAGGATCTCAAGGATGTGGAAGCACTTGTGGACCGTTATATGCGGGACCTGGAAGCGCGGCGTCCACTCAAGGACGTACGAGCTTATCTAATCAGCGAGAGGGATTTCGACGTGATGTTGAAAACCATCAAGGCCAGCCCCGACTTGAGCAAGAAAAGACGTTCGCGTTTCGACGACCGGGCCAATGTGGAACGTTTTCGCGCTCGTTTCACCGCTTCCGTGCGGCGCATGCGAAACACCTATGTGAAAATATCGCGTCTCTTGAAGGAGCGCAATGGCGGCGTGGAGCTTTTATATATCCGGCGGATCAACATGGAGGAGCGTTTCGGACTACGCCGATACGTGATTCGCGTTCGAATTCGGACTGATAGAGACAACAAAAAGCGCGAAAGCAGTCGTCGCATCGAAATTCTCTACGTCGAAGGCAAGTTGAAAATCATGCGCATCTTTTCGCGGCTATAGGAGTTCATCGCGGTCGTCTCGAATGTTTTCGTGGAATTCGTTCATAACTCGGGCTTCAGGATCTTGTACATAATGAGCGCGTCCACCAGGCCGAGTAGTTTGTGATTGAACGCCCGGGGCAGCCGTCCCGCCACGTGAAAGCCGTGCTTCTTCCACAGGTTCACGGCGACTTCATTGGTGGAGACGACCAGGTTGTACTGCATGGATAGGAAGCCCATGCGCAGGGCTTCCTCTTGAGAGTGCCGACACATGGTTGAGGCGATGCCCCTGCCCGCCGCGCGGGCATCCACTACGTATCCGCAATTGCAGACATGAGAACCGGCTCCGGGCTGGTTGGCCTTGATGTAGTACGTCCCGACAATCCCATTGTCCGCATCGATGTAGACATAGGCGGCCCGGGGAAGCTCGACCCAGGCTTCCCGCGCCTCGGATTCGGTTATGTCGGTCGGGAAAGCGTAGGTTTCGCCCGCGCGAAAAACAGGCTCCAGCATGCGCCAGACATGGGGCCAATCATCGGCCTGATAGAGCCTGATGTTATCCATGGCAAGGACCGCGTGGGCCGCTACCGGCGGAGCCTGAACTTACTTGCCGGTGATGTCGAAGACTTCTTTGTTTTCGTCGATCCAGGCCAGGAGTTTTTCCACGCCCTGGCGAGGACGAACGCTCGGCTTGAAATTGAACTTCTTATTGGCTTCCGTGATATCGCACACGAAGTAGCGCATGTCTCCGGGGCGTTCCTCATGGAATTCCACGGCCGGTTTCTTACCGAGCACTTCGCCGATTTCATTGATGCACTCGATCAGACTGATCTTGTTTTCCGGTCCGCCGCCGATGTTGTAAACGCCGGGCGCGGGAGACTTGAAATAGTCCAGGTAGGCACGAGCGCCGTCGGCCGCGTAAATGATGTCCCGGGCTTGCTTGCCGGTACCAAATACGCGCAGGGGCAGACCGAAATACGCGCGAATGGCGAAATTAGCCACCCAGCCGTGGTCTTCGCCGCCGAACTGACGCGGCCCGTAGATGCCCGTGAAGCGAAAGGACGCCGACGGGGTCTCCAGCATGTCCGTGAACGTGCGCACGTAGTGCTCGGCCGCCATCTTACTGGCGTGCAACGGAGAGAGCTCGCCCACCATGACGGGTTGTTGTTCGTCGATGGCGACGGGATCCCGATTGTAGGACGTCTCTCCCTCGGTCAGGGAGTCGTTGATGTGATTACCGTAGACGTGAATGGAGGAGGTATTCACGGCGGGGATGCCGTGCTTGCGCGCGGCATCCAGCACATTGAAGGTTCCCAGGACATTGGTGTTGAAGTCCAGGCGGGGGTCCTCCCAGGAGATGGTCATGGCCGGTTGGGCGGCGGTGTGGACGATGTAATCGCAGCCGGAGGAGTGATCCTTGATGGCCTGCTCATCGCATACGTCCGCCTTGACCATTTCACAGCCCTGGGCCTTGAGGTAGTCCCAGTTGAAGTCCCGGGTCTTTTCCGTGCCGTAGCCGGTGCGCCCCAGCTCATACTTGGTCATGCTGTCGTAGCTGACGACCTCCCAGCCTTCGTTACGAAAGAACTCGCAGACATGGGAACCCAGAAATCCGCATCCGCCCGTGACCAGTACCTTCATGAATCAATCTCCTCTAATTTCGCGTGAATGATGGGCTCCGTCACGGAGCCCGGTTTAATGAAGCCCTATTTCAGGCCAGCAGGGTTTTCAGGTCCTTGGGTACGCCCGCGGCCAGAATGGTCGGCTCACGCCCCATCTCTTTCAGGGTATCCTGCGAAAGGCGCTGGCTGGTTTTACCGGGACCGAAGTCCAGAATATGGCTGACGTTTCCGTCCACGGCTTGTACGGCTTTGTCCCAGTAGAGGACCTTGATGGCCATGTCTCCGTAGAGGGTCATGGGCAGCTTATCGTCACTCTGGTAGTTGTCTCCGGTATTGAAGGAATACACGGGAACCTTGAGATCCTTGCCGGTAAACTTGAAACCGATGCGCTCGATGTCGGGTTCGATGCGCTTGCCGATGTCGTCCATGAGCGGGCAGTGGAAGGGGCAGGTCGTGCGAATGTACACGAACTTCATCTTGTTCTCTTCCATGTAGGCCTTGTGCTTTTCATGGAACTTGATCAACGAACCGCGATAGGAAGACATGATGCGATTCGAAGGCGAGTTGTACAGACTGATGTAGATCTTTTCATTGTCGGGCAGGTCCGCGTTGACCTCGTCCATCATGCGCTTGGCGTTGTCATGGTCACCGCCCAGTACCGCCACCATGGGAGTGGGGGTGCCCTTGGCGCCCAGCTCCGCGGACTTCGCGACTTCGTCGGCATTGGCGGCGAAGAAGGGATACTCTTCCTGCGCGCGCACGCCTACATAGAGAACGTATTTCATATACAGAGCGGCGGCTTGCAGGTAATCGTCTCCGGTCAGACCCAGGGCCGCCAGGGAAGACGTGATCACGCCCTGGCTGTGACCGGTAGCGCCGGCGGTGTAGTCCAGGAGTTTGCCTTTGTCATAGCCCTTGAGATGCAGGTTTTCGAAGTGCGCCAGTTGAGCCATTTGAATCATGGGGATGGAGACCGACGCACAGGAGAGGTAGTCTTCGCTCGCCAGGGACTCGGGATCATCCAGCCACTTGCGAATGGGCATGCCGTCGGGCAGACCCGCGGTTCCGGCTACGGTATCATGTTCTTCCTCGAGCGCCTTGACGCAGACTTCGAGAACCTTTTTTACTTCGGGGTCATTATTCCAGTAGTTGACGACTTCCTTATACCAGGGAGATCCCTGTCCGCCGAATTGAAGAAAGAATTTAGCTTTGCCGTCCGCGGCTTGTTGAAATAGATCGGGTGTTGCCATGTTGAATCGCGCCTCCGCAAGAGTGTTTTATTGGAAAGCCGGCAAGCGTCGTCCGAGAGCATGGGACGCGCCGTCGGGGTTATGGCCGGCGGAAAATCCGGCCGGAAGAACAAGAGTATCGAAAGAAAAATGCATGTGGAGTCGGGCCCCGGAAGAGCCCGTTATTTCGTGACTCGTTCCACGAAAGAAAGATCCCGGAGATCGATCTTCAGGACATCTCCCGTCTTCACGTAGAGGGGAACCATCACTTCTCCGCCGGTCTCCACCGTAACGCGCTTGCGGGCGGTACCGACGGTATCTCCCTTGAGAGCCTCTTCGGCATAGCTGACTTCCAGCTCGACGAAGGTGGGGGGCGATACGCCCACGGGATTGCCTTCGTAGAAGGTAACTTCGAATTCCATCTCTTCCTTCATGAAAGGAAGTACGTCTTCCAGGAGATCCGATGCGATGGTGAACTGCTCATAGTCGTCCTTGTCCATGAACACGATGCCGTCGCCGTCGCGGTACAGGTAGGTCATGTATCTCTTTTCGAGATCCACATCCTCTACCTTTTCGTTGGATTTGAAGGTTCGTTCAATCACCCGGCCGTTCTGGAGGTGCTTCAGCTTCGTACGAACGAAGGCACTACCTTTTCCGGGGTTTACGAACTGGGCGAATGTGCAGGCGTATAAATCATTGTCTAGTTTGACTATTACGCCCTTCTTTACGTCGATGGCATTAACCATGACAGGCAGGTTTTGAACGATGGAGGCCGGCGTCAAACAATTGTTGGAGCTCCGCAAGGACGCGGCGGAAAGCGCGAATCCCGTCCATTCGGAGGGCGATTGGCGTTATCAATGGTCGCGCCGTGCCCGAACGGCGGCGGAAGTCCTGGCTCTGCGTCCCGAGCTGAAAGAGAGACTGGAAGGGCGAGCCGCGGGTTTCCAGGCCCATGAATTCCGCTTCGGCGTAACCCCGTACTATCTGGGTCTGGCGGACCCGGCCGATCCCCATTGCCCCATCCTGAAACAGATTCTGCCCGACG
Organism: uncultured Leptospiraceae bacterium; assembly: GCA_964530305.1. Lineage (GTDB taxonomy): Bacteria > Spirochaetota > Leptospiria > Leptospirales > Leptonemataceae > CAZGYS01. The sequence goes on along the minus strand of CAZGYS010000002.1, from coordinate 23,261 downwards.
AAAAGGAACTAACCGATCCTGTTTTTCATCGCCCGGATCCGCTGGCCGAGGAAACCCATATGCCGGTGCGGGGCCTGACCCATCGCTATCCGGATCGGGTGCTGTGGTATCTCTCGCACAACTGCGCCGTCTACTGTCGCTTCTGCATGCGTAAGCGCAAGGTGTCCCGGGCCGACTCGGGGCCCGGCCGGACCGAGTGGGAGGCGGCCCTTGAATACATCAATAATCACACGGAGATCAAGGAAGTCATTTTGTCCGGCGGCGATCCCCTGTCCCTGTCGGACCGGCGTCTAGATGAGACCTTGACGCGCCTGCGGCGTGTTTCCCATCTCCATAGTATTCGCATTCATACGCGCATGCCGGTCACCATGCCCATGCGCATCACGCCGGAGCTCGCGGCGATATTCCGTGAGGCGTATCCCCTGACCCTGGTGACCCACTTCAATCACGCCCGGGAATTGACGAAGGCCGCCGGCGAATGCGTACGTCTGCTGCGCATGAACGGAGTGCTGGTCTTGAATCAAGCCGTGCTCATGCGCGGCATCAATGATGCCACGGCCGCCCAGGAGGCGTTGCACCTGGGGCTGATTCGCCTGGGAGTGAAGCCTTACTATCTGCACCAGTGCGACGAGGTTCGCGGCGTATCGCACTTTCGCGTACCCATCGAGCGGGGGCTGGAGATTATGCGCGAACTACGCGGTCGTAATCCGGGCATCAGTTTGCCCCGTTACGTGCTGGATCTCCCCGGCGGCGGCGGCAAGGTGCCGCTGGAAAACGACTATCGCATAGGCGAAGGCGAAAACGCGAATCGCTTTCGGAACTGGAAAGGCGACGAATATGAAATTGCGCCCATGGACGATTGACGTGGGCCGAACGGGCGCCTTCACGGCGTGGGCATTCGTGTGTGCCTGCGCGACGTTTCTTGCCGGAAGCGGCTGCGCGGCGGGCGATGTTCCGGACGAGCCGGAGCCCGTGAGTCTCGCCAAACCCTCGTTCAAACTATCCATCGCCGTGCGCCAGGGGCGAAAGAGAATCGCCCTGCGCGACAATATGGAAATCAAGCTGGCGCGTAAATCGTTTGCCGTTCATTTCCTGGCGCGGGATTTCACCGACGGTCGGTGCGATACGCTGGCCGTCGCCGCGCGTGAAACCGACATCACCCGGGAAAAGTTCCTGGGGCGTCGTCGCGTGGAGACCCGGGCCTTCGTCAACGGCGGGGAAGCGGCGGCCCATGGGGATCGCGCCCAGAGCTGGTTGATTCTATCTCCCTTCGCGTTCGCCTCCGTCTATTACTGCGCCATGGACGAGCGCCGTACGGACTTCGTCGAGTCCTGGAGCCCCGGGGTCATGGAATTGCGCTTTTATGTGCGCGAGCTGCTGATCGACGGCCGGGACGCCTCGACTCCGGTGCGTAAGCTGACTCCCGGACGCTTCCCGTCCCGGATTTATACGGTTTTTTTCATGGATCTGAACGGGGACGGGGTCATGGACGCGAACGAGTTCATGCGCGTGCGATTCTTATTCGAGTAACGAATCCGTTTCGAATGGCGATTCAGGCGTCCGATGTCACGACGGACGCGCCGTCGAAGCGAGTCAGATCATCGCCGCGCTGGCGAATGCCGAACAGGCCGGCGTCCTTGGCGAATTCGCCCTCATACTCGGCGATGGCGTGGAGCAGGTTCAGGTCCGGTTTGCGCATGCTCTTGATGGTATAAATCCCGGCCGAAACGGTCACGTGCTTAATTTCCTCGTGCCGGCGAGCCAGTCCGAAGGTCTTCGTCACGTCCAGGGGCAGGTTGGCCCGGCTTATGGCTTTCTGGATGTTTTCCGTGAGAACCTCGGCCACGGCGCAACTCTCATCCAGATCGTCGAGGGTGTGGAACTTAAAAATGGTAACGTCGGTCCACTGAATCAGGTGGTTGGATTTGGGGTCCAGTTCTCCGGCGACGATTCCCATAATCGTGTGGATCAATTTGTTGCCCATTTGATGGCCGTAGAGCCCATTGTAATGAGTGAAGCGCCCGATGTTTAAGGCGATTACCGAAAAGTAGACGGCCTGGTTCGCCGGAGTCGGATATTGCTCGTACCAATCCCTGGCTTCGTGATAGGCTTGCAGGGATGTTCTGGTATCTTCGTTCATGGAGCGGGCGAAAATTGGAATGGGAATCCGCGTCACCATACGAGCCGGGTGAGGCAAGGCAACAGGAATTGTATATGGAAACAAAAACCGGACCGGGGTTCGGATACCGTAGTAACACCGGGGCGAAGGGAGTCGGGCGATGAAGCGCAAGGTGCATCTGTGTCGCTCTACGCGTGAACCGGCGGACCTGGAACTTTTCCCGGATCCTCGCAAGGTATTCGCCGAGTGGACCGAGGAAATCGCCGCGCGAATCATACCGGTGGCTTTGTTCGATCTTTCGCTGGAGGATCGCGACGCGGGCGGCCCCGCTTGCTTCTTGTATTACGATGATGTCCAGGTGAGCTTTCTTTCCTGGAAGACGGAGGGCGGCCTCATCACCGAGCTTGAAGGCGACTGGCGCGAAATCGCTCCGCTGTACGATCCGCCCGACCTTGAGGCGATGGCGAAAAGGCCCGGCCTGAACCTGCGCCTGGAGTCGTATGAGATCGACATCGGAGTCCCGTCCGAATACGAAGACTGGGCCGACGTCTTCGCCGAGAAGATGGATGCGCTGGACGCCTGGGATCTGTATTGCCTGCGCATCGGGGGCGGCTTCCCTATTTACGTTCAGGGCGATACACCCCTGGACGATCCGGGTTTCGTCGCGCAACTCCCCGCCGGCGCCCACGATCTCGCGCCCATGGATTTTTATCTCTTCGAAGACGGCAAAGGCAACTTCCAACAGGAAATGCAGATGACGTAATTCGGGGGGACGTGCGACGTCCCCCCGAGCCCCCCTGCGCCGGGGGTTGCGAATCCCCCGGACCCCCAACCGCTTTGTTGATTTGATTTCGCAGGTTGGTTTACGCGGGATGGTGGCTTCGCGCAGCTTTGACGTCTGTCTGCTTGTCAAGTAGATTTCGCGCCGCGCATTCTCGTGATACGGCGTCGGACTTTTCACAGCGTCCAACTTACGATCATCGCAACTACAAGGCGTAGCAATCCCCGGACGAGATTCGGGTCATCGAGGGAGGGGATTGCTACGCCTTATGCGAATCCCCCGGACCCCCAACCGCTTTGTTGATTTGATTTCGCAGGTCGGTTTACGCGGGATAGCGGCTTCGCGCAGCTTTGACGTCTGTCTGCTTGTCAAGTAGATTTCGCACCGCGCTTGTATGTAATCGGGCGCTAGATCTTTCACAACGTCCAATTTATGATTATCGCAACTAAAAGGCGCCGGTAACCCTGTCGCGAATCGGGTCTTCGCGTAAGGGGTTACCGACGCCTCATGCAGAAGATCAGGGACACGTTGCGCGGGCGGGTTTCGGGTCCGCCGCTGGTGAAGGTGAAGGTATTGTGGGCGTTTCCGGGATTTTCGAAAATGGCGACCTGGCCGAATTGGTTGGCGACGAATACCAGACCGTTATTAATGAAACTGGTATTATCGAATCCCTGGCGATGCAAAGTCGTTTCGCGGTGGTTGTGACTGCGATACGAATCGCCTTGATCATTGCCGACGGCCCGGACACCGTCCGGATCGATTCCCGCGGCCCCCGTTCCGAAATCATCGCGCCCCCGCACGAAGCGTCCACGCAGGTCGGGTGTTCCATTATTGCCGTCCGCGGGGATCCAGCCCGTGGGGCAAGCCGTCAGAAAAAAGGCCGCCACGACACCGGCGGGGTCCGCGGGAGCGAATTTCTGATCCAGGGCGGTAATCTGGTTCTGAAGATCCGTAAAGTTAGCGTTAATTGCCGACGCCGATACGACCTGGCCCGATGAAAACGTGGTCAGGCTCTGGGCCACAAGGATGGAGATTCCGCCCAATGCAATGGCGCCCGCCACAAAACCCGCGCCTCGAACGAAGCCGGCCTTGAACTGGTCCATGAGCGAGATCTTCATGGCGTCACGAGACACTGTTTAAGTTAAGGGGGCAAGTTCAAATTCGCGCTAAACTTGAACTATATTCAAGCGGTTATTCAAAAGGACTGAAGCCTTGAATGCTCTTCGCTTGAAAAACGGAATCGTTTTCCTTGTGACTTACGGCAATAAAAGTCAGGTCGTCCTTGCAATCCAGCGCGCCGACGTTCTGGCCCTTGAGCGTGGCCAGGCCCTGGATGACCGTATCGCCCATGTTCGCGGAGTCGACGAATTCGCCGCGAACCGTACTCAGCAGCCAGTCATAGCCGATGGCTTTGCCGTGTTTGTCGGTTTCCTCGGTGAGGGCGTCCGTGAACAGGACCAATCGCGCGCCGCTGGGAAAAGGTACTTCTTCCAGTTGATAGTCTGCGTCATCCAGGATTCCGATCAGGGAGCCCGTGGCCATCAGCTCATGCACCGCGCCATTGTGGATAACGTATTGGGTGACGTGTCCGCCCGAGGCGAAGACGATGCGATCCTCGTAAATGTCGGTGATGATGCCGGAGAACGAAATGGAATCGCCGTAGCGCTGGACGATGCGCGTGTTCAATCGCTCCAGCGCCGCGTCGGGAGAATAGTTCAGGCGATTCAAATTCGTCCATTCGCTCTTAATCAACATGGACGAAAGCGATGAATTAATGCCGTGACCGCGCGCGTCGGCCATGAAGATGCGCAGACAGTTCTTCGAGGGCCGCGAAAAATCATAGAGATCCCCCGACAGTTCCGCGGAAGGCAGGTAGACCAGCGCGAGATCAAAGTCTTCCACCAGTTCGGGATCGTACTCAAAAATCCGCTCCTGAAGAATGCGCGCGAGAACCAGGTCCTCGTAAAAGTGCGTCTTGTACTCCTGCACCTTTTCGAAGACCTGGTAGAAGTTCTTTATGAAGATGATGATGATGAAATTGAGCAGGAAGAGGCTCATGGCGAAACTGAAGCCCACGTCCAGGTAGCGCGAAACGGGACTATCGTATTTCAGAATCAAATCGGGTCGGTTGATCTGGTGCAACAGAACGTATTCCACGTAGACCAGCCCCGTAATGGTGAGCATGTATAAGGCCGTAATAAAGATGCGCCCTTTCTGGGGCAAGAGCAGGCAGGAGATCATGCCGGCCACGAGAAAGAAATACTGGGCCGCGCCCCTGGTGCCGCCGTTGACGAACCAGAGCAGACACAAACAAGCCAGGGTCGTCAACAGCGCCGGCCACACCAGCATCCGAAAGGTCTTTCGAACCCGGGCAATATAATAGCAGCCCAGTAACAGAAGGCCCAGGGCGGCGGTGCTCCCGATCATCAGGTGATTGAGTTTGACCAGAAAATTAAAGCCGGAGTTGATCACGGCCGTAATGCCGCCCAGCAGGCACACCGCGTTGAAGAGCCTGTGCTCCAGCTCAAACTGATCCTGATCTCCGAACAGGGTGGAAAACAGATTGTTAAATACCGACTTCATGCGGGAAATAGTCCAGATCGCCTACCGTTGCCGGTTTCCATTGAAACCGAACCGGTAATTCTACCGTAGATATATCATCGTCCAACCGGACCTGTAATGGAGAGCCCCTGGTATGAATTTCTTTCGGAAAATGCCGCGCTACGGCCGAGTTTTAGTGATTCTGACGATTGGAATCGCAATAATTCTTGCCTGGGCCGGAATTCGGGGCGCCTGGATTAAAAGAGTCACCCTGGAAACGACGCCCGCCATGAAAAAGCACGTGGCCGCCGTCGAGATTCTACGGGATAAGTACGGCGTGCCCCATATTTTCGGCAAGACCGACGCGGACGCGGCCTTCGGTTTTGCCTATGCCCACGCCGAGGACGATTGGCCCCTCATCCAGGGCATTCTGGCCGCGGCTCGAGGTCGATTGAGCACGATCACGCTTTCCAGCCAGGCGCTGGGCAATGATTTCATGGTGGGCCTGCTGCGCGTCTGGCCCCAGGTTGAAAGTCAGTATGAAACAGCCCTGAGCCCCGAGATGCGGGCCGTCATGGAAGCCTATGCGGCCGGTCTGAACTATTATGCCGTCAAGCATCCCCATGAGGTCGACGGCCGTCTGCTGCCGATTCGCGGCAAGGACATCGCCGCGGGATTCGTACACAAGGTTCCGCTTTTTATGCGCTTTCATCAGGTGCTGGGATATCTAAATGCTTCTCCCCACGCGGCGGCGGGCAAGCGCATCGCCCTGGAGCCGAAGCAATTCGACTTCATGCTGGCCTCCAATTCCCACGCCGTAAGTGCTCGCCGTTCGGCTGACGGCATTCCCCGCTTGAACGTGAATTCGCACCAGCCCTGGAAAGGACCCGTGGCCTGGTACGAAGCGCACATAAGATCCGAAGAGGGTTGGAATATGTCCGGCGGTACGTTTCCCGGCGCGCCTTTTATTTTGATGGGTCACAATGATCACCTGGGCTGGACGCATACGGTGAACACCTCGGACTACATTGATGTCTACAAGTTGCGCATGCACCCGGACGGTTCGCCGCGGTATCTTCTGGACGGCGCCTGGAAAAAACTGGAAGTCGAAGACGTTCGCATTGAAATCGATCTGGGTGTTTTTACGCTACCCATTACGACGAAGGCGTTTCGCTCGCCTCACGGTCCCGTCTTTAAAACGAAGCACGGCTTCTACGCTATTCGTTACAGCGGCATGGGGCGATTGATCGGCGCGGCGGAGCAATGGTATCGCATGGGCAAGGCGCGCAACTTTCGTGAATGGCGCAAGGCCATGGAGCGCCACGCCATTCCCATGATGAACACCATCTACGCCGACAAAGAGAACATCTACTATGTCTATAACGCGTTGTTGCCGCTGCGCAAGCCCGGTCATGACTGGAAGGCGATTCTCCCGGGCGATTCTTCCGATCTGATCTGGAAGGACTACTTGCCTTTCAATAAACTGCCCCAGGTTCTCAATCCGCCCTCGGGCTTTCTACAGAACTGCAACAATTCGCCGTTCTTCACCACGGACGGCGCCGGTAATCCCAATCCCATCGCCTACGCGAAGGAGCTGGGCATCGATGATCGTATTACCAATCGCGCTTTGCGATCCATGGAAACCTTCGGCGCGGACAAAAGCATCAGCGGCGTCGAGTTTCTGCGTTATAAATGGGACCGCGATTATTCGCCGAAGGCGCCCATCTTCTGGGAAGCCGTCGACCCGCTGTTGAAAACTTTCGTTCCCCGCACCGCCGCCGAGCGCGAAGGCATCAAACTGCTGCGCAACTGGAATCGCCATACGGGTCCGAACTCCCGCGCCGCCTCCCTGGCCATTCTCACCTGGCGACCCATCTGGGAAGCCCGGGTCGTGAAGCACCATTCGGAGTTTCCCCTGCCCGCCGATACCTTTCGCGCGGCCGTGAAATATCTTATGAAGCACTATGGCAAGCTGGACGTGCCCATCGACGTGCTGCAGCGATTGCGTCGCGGAGACCTGGACCTGCCCCTGGCGGGGGGGCCGGACGTGCTCAACGCCATTCACTCCAAAGAAGACGGCAAGGGCAAACTGGTGGGCACCGCCGGCGATTCCTACGTCATGATCGTCGAATTTACGAAGGACGGGCCCCGTTCGCGCTCCATTCATCAATACGGCAACGTGAATCGCCCGAAATCTCCCCACTACGCGGACCAGGCGGAGCTGTTTACACAGCGTCGTTTGAAACCCGTTTGGCGCACGCGTGCCCAGGTCGAAGCGAACCTTTCGCGTAAGTATCGCCCCGGAGAAGAGAAGCCTTGAAATTTCATTTCGTACTCCTGGCCGGCGGCAGCGGCCGGCGCGTCGGCGGCGATATCCCGAAGCAGTTTCAGGATCTGGCCGGTCGACCCGTGCTGGCGCGGGCGCTGGATTCCTGTCTGGGGTGGACGCGCACCGATGGACTGGTGCTCGTGATTCACGGCGATTGGGTGAGCGCGGCCGAGGAGTTGGCCCGAGCCGCGGCGCGGGAAACGAAACGCGATTTTGAAACTGAAGTTCGCATCGTCCCGGGGGGCGCAACGCGACATCGCTCGACCTTACGAGGCATTGAAGCTTTGCCCGGGGGCGCGGCGGACGAAGACGTGATCCTGATCCACGACGCGGCGCGCCCGTATCTGGAAACGGCGGAGCTGGACCGGCTGGCGGATTACTTTAAAGACCCGGAGGCGAAGCTTGCTTCGCTGGCATCGCCCCTGACCGATACCATCGTACGCGGCGACGGCTTGCCGGGACGCATGCATGAAAGATTGAATCGCGACGAACTGTTCGCCGTAAAGACGCCGCAGGCGATTCGCCTGGGAGCATTGCGCGAACTTTTGAAAATACCCGAGGACGATTCGTTTACGGACTTATTAAGCTGGGGCGCGGCGGGAAATCTACGCGGTCGGTTGATTCCGTCCGGCCCGGGCAATTTGAAGATTACCGTGCGGGAGGATTTCGAACGCCTGGAAATCATGTATCGCCGGGCGGACGTTTCCGAAACCGTTCGTTAGGCGGACGACTACAGCATCTCTTCAAGACGCGAAACGCGCGTGCGCAATTCCTTGAGTTCGTTTTCCTTGTTCTGCATGGCGATGGTCATGCTGGCCAGGGCTTTTTCGGTTTGGCCCTGCTTCTCTTGCACCACGGCCAGGCTGGTCCATAGGCGTGAACTGTGGGGGTTGGCCGAAAGCCTATCCTTAATATAAACCACCGCTTCGTCCCAGTTTTGATCGCGGAGCAATTGCTTGAGGCGCGACCCGCCGCCGGTATTGCCCCAGTCGGTTTTTACCACCAGGTTGGGATCCCCGGCCGGGCCTCTTTCATCCAGGCGTCTTTCGCGCCCGCTGCGCCGGTCCTCGAAGGGAGTGCGCGGCTCCTCCATCCGCGTGGACTTGATGCGCACGAGCAGAAGCGTGATGTCGTCCCGCGTAGGGTGGCCGTCCATGAAGCGCAAGCCGTCCTGGTAGATGGCTTCGAGCATGGCCTTGATGTTTTCGCTGCGCATGTTTCCCAGGGCGCGTTCCAGTCGGGGCGTACCGTATTCCTCGCCGCGATTGTTGCGGGCCTCGACGATACCGTCCGTATAAAAGAAGAGCAACTGCCCCTCTTCCATGTGAATGGTGTCCTGATGAAAATCGTGTTCCTCGAACATGCCGATCATGCGACCGCGGGTATCCAATCGCACCATGCGATCGTCCGGTTGCCGCAGAAGCACGGGGCGATGGGAGGCATTGGAATAGGTGATCACGCCGTCTTGAAAGTCGAGAATCAGAATGAAACCGGTCAGGTAGTGCTCGGCCAGAAGATAGGGCGTGATGTCTCCATTGATGTACTCCAGGATTTCCCGGGGTTCGCGCAGGTCGTTCAAGAGCGCGTGGCGAAACGAATGCTGAGCCATGGCCGAGATCAACGCGGCCGATACGCCGTGGCCCGACGCGTCGGCGATAAAAATAATGAAGCGGCGATAATCGTCCCGGTTCCCGGTGATGTCGGAAAGGCGATGGATTTCGTAGAAGTCCCCGCTGACCTGCTCCATGCTGTTGTAGAGGCCCTCGACTTCCAGGCTGTCGTTGCGGGGCAGTTCTCGGGGCAGCAGGTTGGCCTGGATCTCCTGAGCGATGGAAAGGTCCAGTTCCATCTGCATGTTGCGTTCGCGAAACTCCGCTTGCACGTTCTCCAGATTTTTCTTGCGACCGAAGTTTCGCAGGCGCTGGCGTTCCTTGACGTAGAGCATGACGGCGGTCAGGGCATAGGCGAAAATAATATTGTAGAGCGAATACTGATTCTGCGCGGTCATCAAATCGATATTGAAGACGGCCAGGGCGGTAATGAGATACGTGGCGATGGCCAGGCTGATTTGCAGGAGCGAATGGGCCAGCGGGAGGGGGAAGGCCATGGTGATCACCAGCGTCAGCATGAACCCGCCCACGTAGAGGGGGTTGTTGCCCACCAGCGTGGTGACCACGGCCGCCAGTTGGAGGAACGCGGCGATGCCCAGGTTGGCCCAGAAAAAACTATAGCGCGAGAGCCTGGGGATCAACGACGCGATGATCAGAATAATTCCGGTTAGACAAAGAGCCAGCCGCAAAAAAAGTAACTCATACTGAAGCTCCTCGTGGAGCAGCCGGTCCGTAACCAGGAAGAAGGGGATCCAGGCCACCGTTTCCAGAAGACCGCCCCAGAACAACCAGCGGCGCACGCTCTTCTGCTGATCCCGCTTATAGAGCCTGTAGTCGTACTCCCGAGCCTCCGGCAGGATTCGGTATATGAAAGGTGTCGCCGACATCGCTTCCCGGCTAGCGTGGACGACCGAATGAAATTAGCAAGGCCGAAATTATGGTTCGACTATTTATCGCATTGGATTTTCCAGAGCCTGTTCTGGACCGACTCGCTGAAATGGCGCGGGGTTTGCCCGGCGTGCGCTGGATGCCCCGGGAACAGCTGCATCTGACCCTGCGTTTTATCGGCGAAATCCATCGGGAGAAATTTCAGGACCTGCGGGAGGCCCTGGAAGAAGTTCGATTTACGGAGTTTTCCATGCGTCTGGAGGGTGTAGGGCGATTCGGCCCCCGTCGCGCGCCCGGCGTCCTGTTTGCCGGCGTGCCCGAGAATCCGGAACTCAAGGAATTGAGGCGAAAAGTCGATCAGGTTCTGAAGGAGCAAGGAGTCGTACTGGAGAAACGCAAGTTTCAACCCCACGTGACCCTGGCCCGCCCGCGTCACGTTTCCGAGGAGCGCCTGCGCGAATACATGGAATACTACCAGGACTTTCGCACGGAGTCGTTTCCGGTGCGGGAGTTCATTTTGTTTTCCAGCAAGTTGCGTGAGGACGGCGCCGTGCACGAGGCGGAATGCATTTACCCCGGAATCCCGGCGGACGTCTCCGAAGGTTGACCGGCGTCATGCCCAGGGGAAGAGAGAAAGGTAAGGCGAGCAATGGACGAACAGGCGCAGTCTCAAGATCAAGACAAGCAATCCGATCAGCGGCAAGTAAAACATCAGGGTAAGCCGGCGCTCTACTTTCGCGGCACGAATTACGTGGGCTCCTATCCGGATCGCGAAACGGCGCCGGACGTGGGCGACGTGCCGCTGATTGCGTTCACGGGACGTTCCAATTCCGGTAAGTCCAGTCTGATTTCGGCTCTGTGCGATCATAAAAACCTGGCCTACGTTTCCGGCACGGCCGGCAAGACGCGCTCCCTGACTTACTTCCATGTTCCGGGTGAAACCAGGGCGCCCGATGGAGCGCCGCCCTATCCGGAATTATATCTGGTGGACATGCCCGGCTTCGGCTTCGCGAAGCTGAATCGCCCTGAACGCGCCCGCCTCCGGGCCCTGGCCGACGACTTTCTTTTGAACGAATCCAGGATTCGACTTATCGTCGTCGTGCTGGACGCTCGCCGCTCCCTGGAAGGCGAAGAACAGAACATTTTGAACTATTGCCGCACGACCGGCCGTTCCCTGGTATTCGCCCGCACGAAGTGGGACAAGCTCAACGCCCGTGAGAAAAAAGACGCCCGGGCGCGTTGGAAGAAGGAAGGCATTACGAAGGAATGCCTACCCATCTCCTCCACGAAAAAGACCGGCTTGAATCGCCTGCTGCTGGATATTCGGGACCTTCTTTCACAGTAGTGTTGTGGAATTGATGCTGGTAGTACTACTTGACCTCGACTCGATTTAATTTGGATTTGGTTATGAAGCCGTTAGGGCTTCCTCATAAAATGACATAATCTTCAAATTACAGAGTCGGGGAGGCATTAGTCGTGGGTAATGAAAGTTCCGGAATTGAGGCGCTGGATTTTCACAAAAGGAAACACAAGCGGCGTTGGTGGGCCTTTCTGGCCCTGGAAGTCTTCCTCTTTTCTCTTTTTCTCCCCCTTGCCGCCGGGCTGCGCGCCCAGCCGGTTCTCATTCCCAATCTCAAAACCCGCGGTTTTCAAAGTAACGACATGCGGCCCTACTACTCCGCGGCCGCGGGGGCTTTGAATGAAGCCCAGTGGCGGGCCATCATCGACACCGGCCTGGATACAGTCTATGCCGCCTGGGAAGCGTCCGTGGACCAGGAGATAAATACCCTGACGGCCGCCGCCATGAAGACGGCCGACGCGGATGCGTTCAAACAGATCAACGCGCAGGGCACGACCAATGATAAAACAATCGTCAATAAACGGAGTGCCTATCGCCAGTATGTGCTCAAGGGTCTTCGAGATCAAAAGACCAATGCCGCCTCCAAATGGCAATTGGCCGCTGAAAACACCATTCAGCAAAGACGCATGCTATTCCTCACCGGGCTGGCCAACCGGACCATCGAGAAACAAAGACAGGAAACCAATAAGACCGCTCGCTTGAACAATTCGTCCACGGGCGGTATGCAAGACCAGGTCGACGGCGATTCGCGGATACCCGACGGCGGAAAGATCGATTACGATCGTCGCACGGAACTCATGTTCCGGACGGCCAACGACCGGATCGACCTGAACGAATACGATTGGAAGCGGGACTGGCGGGATCGCCTGACGCAGGGCGAATTCGAATACACGCAGGCTCTCAACATTCTCGCCGATCAAAGAGCCGCATTCATGGGCAACTTGAACGCGGCCACGACCCAATGGCGCGACAACATCGCCGCGGCGAAACTAGCCGAACAGAACACGCGCAACGGTCTCGGAGACGTCCTGGATGATCTCGATAAAATGCTGGCGGGCAATCCCTTATTTCACCAGGACGTGGCGTGCGAATCGGACCGCATGACCAGTTGTCCGGTGACGCCCGGGGATACTTCGCGACCCCTGAACACCGCCGGCCAGGAAATGAAGCAGCGGATCATCGCCCTGTGCAATGCCTTGAAGGACGGCAAGAAACTCTCCGGCTTCGTCGCCACCATGCAAACCACGCTCAAGGAAATGAAAACCTACGCCCTGGAGCGCGGAACCTACTGGACGAATCTATCCACCGGCACGGGGACCTATGAGCGTCGCCGAGGCAATGGGGCGTTCAACTACATAACCTATGATGTATCCACTCCCCGCCCCAAGGGCCCGCCGATTGTCGAGACCGTCAGGAAATGGTGTTCGCCCCGAAAAGGCGGAACGGGATGCGAACCGCGAAAGGTCTGGTCCAAGGGTAAGCTCAAGAAAAAAGGTGATACTCAAAAGCGCGTCGTCTTCGATCCCGAGAAAGGCACGTACACCTACATTTATAAACGACTGAAAAAAATAAAGAAGGAGACAATCGGTTACGGAAAAGCGGCTCGGGTTGTTGAAACACCCGTCTACGAAACCCTGGAAGAAAACGTCATCGGAAATGCCTGGCTGGATGTTTGTTCCGGCGGCCAAACCAGCGGCTGTTTGAACTTCGTCGATCACAACGGCGACGCCATCGATATGGATTGGAGTCGCGTGGAGGGTACGCGGGACGTCTACGCCGCCTTCAAGGCCGACACGGGCGATAAGCAATATATGAAGGCCGTCATTCCGGCCGGCCATGATACGCGGGACATTATCGCGATCACTAAGGGCGATGTGTGCGGCGGCACACCCACGGGAGATGTCGCCGGCGCGGAATCTACTTCCAATCACACTTGCTATTCCAACGGCAAGAACAGCGGCTACGACGCCTGGTTCAACATGAAGGCCAGATGCTGGGAGTGCGGCAGCCGCGAGATCCTGGGTTTGTTCGGAGATAAGAAGAATCAGACCTGGCAGGCCAAAGAGAAAAAAATCAAAATCAAGGTTTCCTATAACTGGGAAGACGCCGCCGCCAAATCCAACGCGGAAACCTGGCGTAGTTACGCTGATGAAATCAATACCGTTATCCTGCACTGGCAAAATGAAATCCAGCCCTCGGTCGAGGCCTGGGAAAAACAGGTAATCGACTACAAGGCCGCGTTTCAAGAATGGAAGAAAGAGCGGAATCGACGTCGCGATAACTACAATACCGCCTATGCTAAGGCCCGCGCGGATTTGATCAATGGGCGCAATACCTTTCGCGCGGGGATGGAGGACGAACAACGGCGCGGTAAGCGCAAGTTCACCATGTCCCGGGCCGACCTCAAAAAACTCGAGGGCGAATACGATAATCTCAAAGCTTCGCGCAAGACCGGCGCCGGTCCCATGGACGGCAATACCGCGGCCCAATTCGCCGAGCGCGCCGCCGCCATCGTCCGCAATGCTCGCGTCGCCTCATTCGCGATCCCGGACGTTGCCGGCCAACTCACCGACGCTATTCGCAATCTTCCCGGGCTGGAAAATTCATTTCTGACCGCCGCGCGCAACGGGCTGCCGGACATCACGCGCCTGGACGGCCTGCTGGCTAGTTTCGCAAAAGCCGCCGGGGGCATGATGAACCTGGCCGCCATGCGGGGCATGGAGGAAGCGGCCCAGCGCATGCGCGACCAGTCCATTCAACGCATCGTCGAGATGCTCGAAGGTCAAAACCCGCCGCCGAAAAACGGCATGCCCCGTTCCGCGTACGGACGTTATAAAGTAGAAGTCGATGGGCAGGGCAACATCACCGCCACGCGAACCATCTACTCCGGCGCGGCTCACAAAATCGACGGCAAGACCGGTAAGAAAGACGGTCACTATCGCCCGGGAACCACGAAACAGAAGCTGCATGTGACCGCGCCGCCCGCCACGGCGCTCCAGGGTTACGGCGATTTGTTTTCCAGCTGGGACATGAACGAAGTCCTCAATAAGTTCAGCGCCGAGCTGGGCGCGAACGCCGCCGACGCCGGCTCTCGCGATGCGATGGTGCAAGGACTAATGCAGTCCAATGACGCCTATGCTCACGCGCGCGTCGCGAAGTTTCAGAAGAATCGCACTGATCTCGTGATGGAAGCCAATCGCCCCAGCGGTTTCGGTCAACTCATGCAGGGTCTGGCGGCCGTGGCCGCCGTGGCGGGCGCTTTCGTCACCGGTGGCGCGTCGCTGGCCATCTATGCTACCGCCATGGGAGCGGCCGGAGCCGCGCAGGGCGCCATGGAAGGCGGTTGGAAGGGCGCGCTTCTGGGAGGTCTGTCCGGAGCGGTCTCCGCTTACACGGGGGCTGCCGGCATTAACGTCGGCCTCAGTTATTCCTACGAAGACGGTTTCGGCGGCAGCCTGGGGCTGGGCGTGGGCGGCGCCACCGTGGGGCTCAACTATTCCCAGGGCGATGGTCTCGGCGGCAACCTGGGCATGAAGGTAGCCGGCGGGGCCGGACTGAATCTGAGTTACTCGGGGGACGAGGGTTTTTCCGGAGGCATCGCCTACAAGGGAAGTTCCGGCGCGGTGGGACTTAACTACAGCGAACAGGGCGGACTGGGTGCTCATGGCGGCGTGGTCTCCCAGGATGGATTGAATTCCGCGGGGCTCAGTTACACGGAGACGGGCGGTCTCGGCGGCTACGGCGGCCGGGGCGATCAAAAGCTTACCTACACGCAGGAGGACGGCATTGGTGTCTCTCTGTCGGCGGGCAATGCGCAAACCGGCGCGGGCACCTTGAGCATCTCTCAACACGGCGGCCTTTCCGCGAGTCTGAAACAGAATACCACTTTCGAGAACGGCAACAGTATAAGTAATTCGGTCGCCTATAATTCCCAGAACGGGCTGAGCGCGACTTCCACTTCCAGATCGGCGAGCGGAAACTCGGTCACCACGCGCGCAAGTGGAAGCGGCCTCACGGCCACGGGCCAGGCGGCTTCCGTGGTCAGTGGTGTGGACGGCGTGAGGGCGGACCCCGTCGCGTCCATCACCAGTCTTGATTCGCTGATGGGCGCCACCGACGCCATCGGCGAAAAGCTGCGCGTGAAGTACATGCAAGAGCAACGCAAAAAGCTTCTGGCCGGCATCATGGGTCAGGACGTTTCCGGGCTTGACGACCAGCAGATCCAGGATCGCCTCAAGCAGATTGCCCGTTCGGCGCAAGCCCAGCAAGGCGGAGACAGCGGCACGGTGGGCGGTTTTTACGAGTATGATCGCTCTTCGCGCGACGAGTTCGGTTTCCTGGAGAACATGGTGGCGGCCATGGGCGATGATCTCTCCGCCATCACCGGAAACATTTCGGACAAGAACGGTTACATCGACGCGGCCGGCGTCTATCACCAGCGTGTTTGTTTCACGGCCGGGACCCTGGTGCGCACGCGCGATGGTTACCGCAAGATCGAGGAAATTCGCCCGGGCGATATCGTGCGAAGCTGGAATGAAAAAACCGGTCGCGTGAATTACAATCGCGTGGTCCAAACCTTCACGCGCCGAACAAAGGCGATCTATCATATTAGCTACGCCGACGGAACCGTCATCGAAACCACCTGGAACCACCCCTTCTATATTGAGGGTCGGGGCTGGGTCAAGGCGAAGGACCTGCGCGCCCGTGATCGCTCCATGACCCTATCCGCCGCCGCGGCACGCGAAACCTCACCGGGTGCAACCGACATGATGAATCCCATCGCCTCTATTCGCGTTGAGAATCGGACGGAGACGGTGTACAATTTCACGGTAGAGAACGATCATACATACTTCGTTTCGCGGGCGGATGTGTTGGTGCATAATCAAAATTATCAGCCGGTTCGCGCGGGTGAACACGCATGGTATGATACGGACAAGTCTCCGGCGGAGCAGGAACTCAGGAAAATTCTCGATGCGAAAGCCGGTTCTATCTTTTTTGAAAAGGGTCTTATAACGTCGTCAGGAAAGAGAGTTATGTTGTCTATTCCCGGGCAGGAGCCGATTATTTTATCCGGAGTAGAGGACTTAAAGAAACTGGTCGACGGCGCTACCAGCAACGGAAACTTTGAGTCCCTGGGTGACATTGATCGCGGCGGTTCGCTCAAGGATTTTCTGGAAAAAAATGTAAATACTTATTATTCGGGTTTCGCGGGCCAGGGTGGCAGCGAAGGCGCGAAAAACCAGATCGGTCAGGGTGATTTCAATTATGCGCAGACGATCCAGTATAAATCGGAAAAAAAGCAATGGGAAGACATGCACGGCGAGGGGACTTTCAAACCAAAAAAAGGCTGGGAATGCCGCGGCTCAGCCGCAATTAATATGTACAAATCCCTTGGCTTGGTATCACCGGAAATAACTCGGGAAGAGTTTGAGCGGCGCTATTCTAATTTGCATGATAATGCGACCGATCCAGACTATCAAATGCCGAGAGGGTATTCAGAGGCCTTGAGATACGCCTCTAAACAGAAGGGATTGCCGGCGATGACGCCCGAAGCTTTCGCCAAAATCGCAAATGGTCTCGTGGAATCTGATTGGGCCAAACTAACCGGTATGGGGAATAAGCATTTTATCCCGCGAAATGTCACCGTGGATACGTTGAATTCAACAATCAATGTTCAACACAGACCAGTCCACGCCACTTTACGCGAATCAAACGGTACAATCGGTCACTGGGTGACTGCAACTAGATATGACCAGCCCAGCAAGCAGCTCGGTAGTGATGACCCTTGGTATCAGAATCGTTATAACTACACAACTAATTCGAAAGATGATCCAATCAATGATTGGCATTATGGGACCCGAAACGGGGATATGTGGACCTTGGATTTTTATTGAATCCTACTTCACGCCCACCAAGCCCACGATTCGACGATAGTCCCCCAAAATCTACTGGACCATCGCTCCATCGCCTCTAGACTGGCGCCTTCGATCCGAGCGCGAATATCGACTGGCGCGCGAAACAGGAAGAGGACCAGGGGGCAAACATGGCAGGCGGCGGTGGAGATCCGGTTAAGGCAATACTTTTCGCGTTCTTCGCGAATCTAGGCATATCCATCGCCAAGGGCGTGGCCTGGATCTTTACCGGATCCGGCAGTATGCTGGCGGAAGCCATTCACTCCCTGGCGGACTGTACCAATCAGTTGCTCCTGCTCCTGGGTCTCAAGCGCTCCGAAAAGCCCGCTACGCCTGACCATCCCTTCGGTTACGGGAAGGCCGTCTTCTTCTGGAGTTTCATCGTGGCCATGTTGCTCTTCAGCATGGGCGGCATGTTCTCCGTCTATGGCGGCGTTAAGAAAATTTTGCAGCCCGAAGAACTCAAGATGGCCTGGGTCGCCTTGATTGTTCTGGGCGTGTCCATCGGTTTGGAAGTCATCAGCCTCTGGGGCGCCATGCGCGAAATCAATAAGATGCGCGGGGACAAAACCATGTGGCAATGGCTGCGCGAATCGCGTAGCGCGGAAATGGTTGTTATCTGGGGCGAGGACGTCGCGGCTCTGCTGGGTCTCGTACTGGCTTTCATCTTCGTTCTGCTGGCTACGCTCACGGGCAATCCCGTATTCGACGGCATCGGTTCCGTGGTCATCGGCGTGATGCTGCTTTTAATTTCAGTCTTTCTTTTCACCCGGGTCAAGGCCCTGCTCATCGGTCGTTCGGCCGACCCGGATATTCAGGCGGCCATCAGTAAGATCATCGAGGCCGACGGAAACATTCAGAACGTTCTCAACACGTTGACCATGCAAATCGGCCCCAATGTCATGCTGGCCGCCAAGATCAAGATGAAGCCGGGTCTGAAAGTCGACGACGCGGCGCGCGCCATCAATAAGCTCGAGACCGAACTCAAGGCGACTTTTCCCGAAATCAAGTGGTCCTTTATCGAGCCGGACGTGGCGGACTAACGAATCATCGCCCGTGAGTTTTCGCGGGCGCCGGTTTGCCGAACTCATTAAGGCTTCATGATCGTGCTCATAAGGTGTTCGCGTACTTTAAGAATCGTCCCGAATTTAAGGTGAACCCCGTCTGTTGTTTCCGAGACCAGGCCGGATTCGCCCGGCCTTGACCAGGTGTATTCCGAGGACGGAAACATCTTCCGCGCGTGCTTGTCTATGAGTCGCGCTCGCCTGGATCCGCGAATTTTTTCATGCACGGGTACTTCGAGCAGCACAACCCGCGTCGATTTCGATTGATAGTAGGCGACGTGTTCCTTCAGCCGAAGCAGGTTTCGCGTCAGGGTTGTTTCGTCCCGGGCGAGCTTTGTCCAGTAGCGGTCATGAATGAAATTCAACCGTTCCTGAAATAGGTTTCGCTCCTTCCGGCTCGGGCGATTCACGGCGGGAGCGGAACCGGCCGGTTGTTTGGTCATTGCCTTGATTTTTTCCGAGCTCCATAACAGCGGCATTCGGGCCGCGGCGAAAACCTGGTATTTCTTTCGCAGGACGGGAAATACGGCGCGAAGTCGTTCTCGATAGGGAGGAAAGAGTTTGTCCGTAAAACCCGTATGCCAGGGGGCGTCCACGGTATTCATTTCAATGACCAGCACGGCGGGTATCTTTCCGCTGCGCCGGAGAATTTCGATGCCGGTCATGGCCGAGTAGGCCGCCGTAGCGAGATTGCCCGAGCCGGGAACATTCTCAGGCATCAACTCCTCCGACATGGAGGAGCCGAGCAGCACGAAGCTGGGCTGTTCGCGGGAGTAAATAAATTCCTGGGCCCGAGCAATATTGCCGTCCCGCCAATCCTTGCTGGTCACCTTAACGGGCACGGCCCACAGGACCATATTGACCAGGGCGAACGCGCCGGCAAAATATACCAGCACGCGTAAGGCGAAGCCGTGCTTAGAATTGAAAATAGATGAAAGCATCCGATTCTCCCGCGTCGCTGGAAATTAAGAACAACATAATCGCGAATGCGACCGGCTTCCAGTGGCGGCCCGGAAACCGGGCGCGCAATTTTTCGCCGTGAAGATAATAAAAGTGCATGCAAAACACCGGCAGGGAATACAAAATAATCAGCCAGATGTTGTCCAGCCGAGCCGGTCGATGAAAGCTCGTCCCTATCGCCTTGAGAAACTCGACCGCGTGACTGATGTCGTTCAAGACAAAGAACAGCCAGCCGAAAGTTACGCACGCGAAGACGAATATTCGTCGCGCCGTATCGGGAAATTTTTCATACCAGCCCCGTTGCAGAAAGGGACGTTCCATCACCAGCAACAGACCATGAAAAAATCCCCAGAAGGCATAGCTCCAGGCGGCGCCGTGCCAGAGGCCTCCCAGAATCATTGTAATCATCAGGTTCAAGTACATGCGCCAGGGAGCGACGCGATTTCCACCCAGCGGAATGTACAGGTAGTCGCGCAAGAACGATGAAAGCGAAATATGCCAGCGGGTCCAGAATTCGGAAAACGATCGGGAGATGTAGGGATAGTTAAAGTTCACCGGAAGTCGATACTGGAAAATCGCGCCAAGGCCCAGGGCAATGTACGAATATCCCGCGAAGTCCGCGAAGATTTGAACACTGTAGGCCAGCAACATGGACAGGAGGTCCCAGGACGATTCCTGAAGCAGCGCCGGATATTTGATCCAGATCGTATTGTCCTTTAGATTGTCCGCGATGACGAGTTTGAGAAAAAAACCGAGTATCAAATAACGGGTCACGTCATTCCATTCGATATCGCGGAAATATTTGGCCTTGATCTGGGGTAGAAATTCCGAAGCCTTTACGATGGGTCCCGCTATGAGCTGCGGAAAAAAAGAAAGAAACAGGCCGGTTCGAACACTGTAGCCGACATAGGAAGACTTACCTTCCAACACGCCGTCTCCGGCATCATTCGTCTTCCGGCGAAACTGATCGATTACCAGGCTGATGCCCTGGAAGGTATAAAAGGAAATTCCGATGGGGAGAGGCAGGGCCACGATGACGGCGCCGATCCCGTCCAGTTTCGAAATATCCGCGAACACGAGTCCCGCCAGCAGTTTGTTGTACTTAAAGAAGCCCAGCACAAGCAGATTGAACACGACGCCCAGGACGGCCGCCGTGCGAGCCAGGGCCCTGGCAGGGCGGCGGCTGATGAACCAGGCCGTGCCGCCATTGAATAAAATGGACGTAATGAGTAAAATCAGCAGAGCCGGCAGGTGGTACGCATAGAAAATGAAACTGGCGGCGACCAGAACACCGATCTGCGCGCGACGAATCGGCGGTAGATAGTACAGAAATACCGTGGGAAAGAGAAGCGCGAAGAACTCAATCTGTGTAAAGAGCATGAACGAGACGCAATTTCGCTATTCATATTACGAAATCGTCATACGGAGCGATTTATGTCGCGCCCAGGTCAAGGAAAATCGGAGTACAATCGTTCCCTTCTTTACCGAGAACCGTGCCGAAAATAGTTGAGCGGACTCCAGGGCGGTGGCTGATTTTTTTTCTGGCCTTTAACCGGAACTTTTGAAACAATTGGCGCACCGCTTCGTATCTTAAGAGCGGGGTCAATCCGGGCGAGCCCAATTTGAATACTGTTCCAAAATTTCATCATTGTACTGCCCTTTTCATGGGGTGCGTTCTGTGGGGCATGCTGGGTCTCATTTCGGGCGCCTGCAAGGCGCACTTCTCCAATGACGCCGACGCGCTCTTCCTGCTGCGTGACTTGAACGGCGCTCAGACCCTGACCTCCCTGGGCAATCGCATTGGTCCCGCCCCGGAGCTGCAGGAGCTGTTCGCGAAACCCGCCGCGCTCTTGAAGGTGACCGAAACCGCCCCGACGAAGCGCGCGGAGACCGGCGCCGTTTCTAAATCGCCGTCGGAAGGCGTTCGCTTGTTTGCCCTCTTGGAAGACGAGGAAATCATACCTTTGCGAATCTATCCGGCCGGGGAGCATATCCAGCTTCATGCCGTTGTCCAGACCGAGGACTATATTCTTCTGCACTACCGCGGCGAATCCATCGCCTGTCCGCTGGTGACAATTTCCAAAAACGACTACGCCGTAACCTGTGCCTTTTCGGCGGAACACTATCTGAAAGAATTCGACACGCATTATCCGGGCGTGGCCGACGAGCCCCTCCTGGAACGGCACCCCTTTATCCTGGAGTCCGCGTTTCAGTACGGCGAATCCGTACTGATAACCGTCGGTGGACGTCCTTATCTAATCAAGCCGGGGAGCTCGCCTCGGTTCCCGGACGGATTGGTGGAGCCGAAGGCGATTTTTCCGGACGGCCCCGCTTCCGCCCTGACGGATGCGCGCGTGAATCGGACGGGGGATACACTGCGATATTTCGACGGCTTCGCGCCCCGCATGATCGATTCCGTAACCGGCGAATCGTTAATCAGCTTCGCTGACCCGGCTCCGGATTTAGATTTGGATTTGGCCCCGGAGCCGGACCGGGATTTGCGGAACGAGGGTCAATACTTTGCCGCCTACAATAACGCCGGAGATTTCCTCCTGGCTGGCGCCGTCAATTTTCAGGGCCGTTTGCCCGAGTTCGTTAGTTGGCAACGTCGACGGGGAGCATTGCGTCGTCGTGTGGTTCGATTGAGAGGAAGCGTCGCTTCCGAGACGCGCTTTTCGGTTCGCGCGCAATGCGGCGGGAATCTTTATCTCATGGGCGGCGAAATAGCCGCGCCGGTTCTTTTACAAGTGAACGCTCGTCGCGCCCGCGTTCGTTCGGTTGCGCCTCCGGCCGGATTTACCGGAACGCCCGCCGATTTAGCATGCGGCGGAAAACGTCTCTTCGCGCACGTCAAGAATGATGAGTCGCGCACGGAGGCGATTCATCGCTTCACCGTGCGGGGTAAGGGCACGCAACTGGTTTTCGGCGGCGAGGAACACGCCCTGTCCGGCCTCACGGCGATTTCCAACAAGCGTTTGATGTTCATCGCGCGTGAGCGGGAAAGCGGTCGCGTATTTCTGGCCCGCGCTCAACGAAATCGTGCTTGGCAAACGAACCTGTTGCCCGTTGCTTCCGGTGTTCGCGGTGTTCTGCCTTTGTACAATATGGGTCAACCGCGGACGGAAAGTAAGCTGCCCGAAATGTCGGTACAACCTATCTTCAGCAAGTAATCCCCTTAGTTCGGGTAATCGGCCGGGTCGACGCTTAAATCATCATAGCTGTTGGTGGACAGAGCCCCATTGGGATCGCGATGATCGACGCCTTCCACGGTGCCGCAATAGGAGATGGCCTGCGGATCGGTATAGGCCGGCCAGATGCGAAACTGAGTCGTGAAGCGCCAATCGTCATTGGAGGGCCCGCAGGTTCCGTCCGAGCTGAACGACACGCCGTCCGAGCAGCGATTGGCCGACCAGTTCAAGCGGTTGTTGCGTACAACGATGTCCCTGCAGCGGGGTCGTTCCGGATCAAAGGGAACGCAACCGGGATCATCCAGTCCGTAGGTGGAGCAATTGTGATTGCGCGTATCATATACGCCCAGCCCCGCCCGGGACTCGTACTTAATGCGGCTCGAAAAGATTACGTTGCCCACGATCTTCATGTCGCGTCCACCCGCCATGCCGATGCCGTTCTTGCCGGCGTTCAAAAGCACATTGCCCACGGCCTGCTGGTGCGATGAGAAGGCCGGCGGGTTGGGATG
>CAZGYS010000001.1:0-70223 GCA_964530305.1 uncultured Leptospiraceae bacterium | reverse complement strand
CCCGAGATTTCCTTTCCGGAGACGATTCTGGAATCCTTCACGGAGAACAGTTGACTCATGATCAACTTGTTCGAGCGATTATAGACCTGCATTGAAATCAGACCGCGTTTATTATACTGGAAGACTTTGCGAGTTAGAGTTCGTCCGCTCCGGTCAATCAGGGCTTCGGAAACGAGCCGTTTACCTTCATAAGTATAGCGCGTTTCTCCGCCGCGAGATCCCTGGTAGACTTCCTTCACCAGACGCCCGGCTCCGTCGTAGACCAAACGAGCGGACTGTTTCGCTACGCCGCCTCTCACTACCTGCAAAGCCCGAGGACCCGCGGACTTACCTTTGAGGACATAGACATCCAGCGGAGACCAGCGGCCCGGCATGTAGGCATGCACGGGAGTGCCCAGGAGAATCAGGCCGAGAATGAAAACACCCAGGCCGGCGTATTTCGCGGTTGTGTTCCAATTGCGATTTGATTTCATTATTCCATCCAGTCGACGAGCCGATATAGTTTTAGACGCTTGTAAGATTGAAGAGTTGCACGCCGAACACCTTTGATCCTATCGGCAAAATAGAAGATCCACTAAGCCGGAAATGCCGAAAGAATCCGACCAGCAAACCCCATTTGTTCGAGAACTAGAGGAGCGCGGAATCACTCTGCCCCCGGAAATACCGGCGGCTTTTGATTTAGAGCAGGTGCAATCCTACTATGACTTCCTGATTCAGAACAACGAGAAGGGAGGCTTTTTTTCCCGCGGCGATTCCGAGCGGATCCTGGAACGGCACCTGCTGGAGAGTCTGGTTTTTTGTTATCATGTCGCGCGAGCCCTGAATGTTTCACGGGAAACAAAAGTGGCTGATGCGGGTTCAGGCCCGGGTTTACCGGGATACTTGTTCGCCTGCATGAAGAAACCCCCGCGCCTAACTTTGATTGATTCCTCGCGTCGGCGACTCGGCCTACTGCAAGAGTTCACAACCCGGACGGAAGACCTCCGACCGCTTGACTTCCGGTTCGGTCGCCTGGAAGAAATTCGTGCTCAGTTTGATATCGTACTGATACGCGCTTTGATTCCTTTTCCATTCTGTTTGGAACTGGTGGGCCGGCTCCAGAAGAAGAAAGGGCACACGGTTTATTTCGGAGCCCGCTCCATTCCTCCGGCCACCACACCAAAGCGAGACAACTCAAATCAAGGTTGGGAAGCCGCCTACCTTCGCAAACTGGGCTATGTTTCACGTGAAACAATTCAGCCCGAAGAGATTCAATTTCTCGGGGATCGAAGCATTAATATCTTGCTCAAATCCGGCCTGACGGAGAATGGTTATCCCCGGCCATGGAAGACAATCCGAGACGAAATGCGTAATCGGAACGCATAAGCTTCCTCCGGCCTTTCAAATTCATCATCCGTCTCTTCTCCTCGGAGCAACTTCATGGGAAAAACCATCGCACTCGCGAATCAAAAAGGCGGGGTCGGTAAGACCACCACCGCCGTAAATCTCTCCGCCTTCATCGCCGGAAAGCAGGGGCTTCGGGTCCTCTTGATTGACGTCGACCCACAGGGCAATGCCAGTTCCGGTCTCGGGGTCAACACCCATGAGCTGACTAAAACAACTTACCAGGTTCTCATCGATGAAATCTCCGCGGGCGAGGCCATACATCAAACCGAGGTGCCGAACCTATCCTTGCTACCGGCCAACGTGCACCTGTCCGGCATCGAAGTCGATATGCTGCAAATGGAAGAGAGCAACTATCGCCTCAAGGCAGCCATCGAGCCCCTCAAGAATACGTACGATTATATCTTCATTGATTGCCCACCCAACCTGGGCATCTTAACTTTGAACGCCCTCGCCGCGGCCGACAGCGTTCTGATTACTCTGCAAACCGAGTACTACGCTCTGGAAGGTCTGACGCAGCTAATGAAGGTAATCGGCCTGGTGCAGCAGGGCGTGAATCCATCCCTGACTCTGGAAGGCGTCGCCCTCACCATGTTCGACGGTCGCACCTCCCTCGCCAACCAGGTCGTGGAAGATGTGAAAGAGCATTTCCAGGACAAGGTCTATTCCTCCATCGTCCCTCGAAACGTGAAGCTGTCCGAGGCACCATCCTTCGGAAAATACATCGGCGAATACGCCCCCGACTCCACGGGTGCGAAAGCATACGAAGAACTCGCGAAGGAGGTTACCGCGCGTGGCTAAAAAATTAGGACGAGGTCTTTCCCATCTACTTCCCACGACCAAGGGCGATTCCACCCCGGCCGTTTCCAGCAATCCCGATTATCAAGAACTACCGATAACCGAAATTGATCCCAACCCCGACCAGCCTCGAAAGCGATTCAATGATCGTGATATCGACGAGCTCGCGCGAAGCCTGACCTCCGTCGGACTCATCGAGCCGGTGGTCGTCCGCAAGATCAAGGACCGCTATCAACTCATCTCGGGGGAGCGGCGATGGCGTGCCTGTCAACAGGCCGGCTTCAAAAAGATTCCGGCCGTCATCAAGAAACTCAATGATACCCAGGCGCTGGAGATGGGCATCATTGAGAACATTCAAAGAGAAGACCTCAACCCCATCGAAGAAGCGCGGGCCTATGAGCAGTTGATGTCCCTGACCGGCATGAAGGCATCCGCCATTGCGGACAAGGTAGGCAAGGATCGAACGACCATTACGAATCTCATTCGCCTGCTCAAATTGCCGGAGCAAATTCTTCAATTGATCGAAGAGGGCCAAATCAAAGCGGGTCAGGCCCGGCCGCTACTGGGCCTCGGCGATAAAGCGATGATGTACCAACTCGCGAAAAAAATCGTCATTCAGGGTTGGTCCGCCAGGCGGGTCGAAGACGAAATCGCCCGCATTACGGATCCGGCGGGAGTGAAAACTAAAACCGGCAAGAAGGTCGCCGGCCGCAAGGACGCCAACGTCAAGGCCCTCGAAGAAAAGATTCGTAAGCAATACATGGCCAAGGTGCAGGTGGAACACACCAGGAAAGGCGGCGGTCGAATTTCAATTCACTACGGCAACCTGGACGACCTGGATCGAATTCTCGGATTGCTCGGCGTAAAACAGTAAACCCAGGTTACCCGCGAATGTGTTCATGATCATGCAGGTGATTCGCGCAGTACTCGTGATCCTCACAATCAACGCAGTAACGGAAATCCATTCGCGCGTCGTCGTGCTCCGTTAACCCGCACACGGTGCATCGGTGTATGGCCGCCGTGCTGGGCTGAAATTTCTGCTTTCGAATTCGACTGCTCGTACTACGCGAAACTCCGGTTACCATCTGCCAGCCGAACAGAATCAGAATATTTCCGAGACCCAGCAGAGGCGGCAGAATCGCCAACCACCCGACCACGGACCAGGCTCGCACCACGGAAAAAATTACATAAGCCAGCGACAGCCAACCGATCCATTTCATTCGAATCGGCAGTATAAACCAGAGTCGAATTTCCATATTGGGCATCATGTACGCCACGCCGATTACGATGGATAATTCCAGATAGTAGTTGCTCACCGGGACGACAAACAACGTTCCCAGCACCATGAGGATCAGTCCCAGGAAAATGAAAATGGTGAAGCGAAAGGCACCAAGGGCGGACTCAAGCATTTGACCGAAGGCCCAGATCATATAAACGAATATACCGATGTATAAGATCCCGCCCTGCACGACGAAAGGATACAAGAACAGATTCCACCATTCGCCCCGAGCCAAACCCGCCAGGCTCAAATTTCCGAGGGGCGGTTGCTTGATGTACAGCTGATACCCGCTGGCCACCAGCGTTAGGATGGCGAGATAAACACTAAAATTATGTATAGCTATTTTGCCGAGGTATCTTTCCAGTCGATTGAGCATTCCGAAGACTCCCTTCCGGCCGACCCTGAGCACAAGAAGAATAAGGTTGAATCAATACAGTGGAACGTCGGGGTCCACGTCACGGCTCCAGGCATTGATGCCGCCCGCCAGATTCAGGACGCTTTGAAAACCCCGGGCCTCGAGCAGCTCCTGAGCTCGCCGGCTGCGCCCACCGGATTTACACAGTATTACATAGGATAAATTCGGATCCAGTTCATTCGCTCTCGAGGGCAAATCGCCCAGTGAAATTGCTAATGCTCCTTTAATTTCCGCGATGGCGATTTCGAACGACTCACGCACATCCAGCAAAATATGTTCACGGCCCGTCGCCCGCATGTCCGCGTATTCCGTCGGGCTCAATTCCTTCCGTTCTTCTTCGACGGCGACTTCCGGCGCGTGCCCCTCCTCGGCTGTAGAACCTTGCTCGGGTCGTAGACCACAGAACACTTCGTAGTCGATCAGTTCCGTGACCTGCGGAGCTTCGCCGCAAAGCCGACAATTCTTGTTCCTGGGCAAGCGGACTTCTCGAAATTTCAATCGCAACGCATCGTAAATCAACATACGTCCGGCGGCGATTTCACCCATGCCCAACAATACCTTGATGACCTCGTTGGCCTGTAATCCACCGATGACCCCGGGCAACACGCCCAGCACTCCGCCCTCTTCGCACGTGGGCACGAGCCCGGGAGGCGGAGGCTCGCTGAAGAGACACCGGTAGCAAGGTCCGTCCCGATAATTGAATACGGCCACCTGGCCTTCAAACCCCAGAATGGATCCGTATACATTGGGTATGCCGGCCAGGCGACTGGCATCGTTGACGAGATAGCGCGTGGGAAAATTATCCGAGCCGTCCGCGACGATATCATACTGCTTGAAAATCCCCAGCGCGTTCGCGGAAGTCAGACGCAAGTTATGCGTCTCAACGTGAACATGGGGATTTAAATCGGCGATGCGTTCCCGCGCCGACTCCAGCTTCGACTTGCCGACCCCGGAAGTGCCGTGCAGCACCTGACGCTGAAGATTACTTTCGTCGACTACATCATCGTCCACAATCCCCAGTCGACCGACACCCGCCGCCGCCAGATAGAGCGCCAGGGGAGAGCCCAGACCACCGGCGCCGATGAGTAGTACCGATGCCTGCTTGAGCTTCGCCTGACCTTCCAGGCCGACTTCAGGCAAAAGTAAATGGCGACTGTAGCGTCGTAATTCCGACGAACTTAATTCATTCATGGGGTGTTGTAACGGAAGCTCCGTACAACAAGGAAGAAGGGAAGGAGCGCGGCGACGAGGACTTTTCGTTGCCGCGCCAAGGAAGCCGGGAGGCCCGAAGGCCTCCGAGAATTAAAGAGACTTGAGTTCGGTGTTCAGTTTGCCCAGGGCGTCCTTGGCATCACCGAAATACATCAGAGCATTTTCATAACCGAACAGTTCATTGTCGATACCCGCGTACCCGGGCCGCATACTACGCTTGTTGATGATGACCGTGCGCGCCTTGTCCGCGTTGATGATGGGCATCCCGAAAATGGGACTGGACTCGTCGTGACGAGCGGCGGGGTTCACCACGTCGTTCGCGCCTAGAATCAAGGCGACGTCCGTATTGGAAAACTCATCGTTGATCTCGTCCATTTCCAGCAGCAGCTCATAGGGAACTTTTGATTCGGCCAGCAGAACGTTCATGTGTCCGGGCATACGACCGGCCACCGGGTGAATGGCGAACTTAACGCTGGCGCCGCGCTTTTGCAGAATGTCGGTGAGTTCCTTAACTACGTGCTGCGCCTGGGCAACCGCCATACCGTAACCGGGGATGATAATTACGGAAGTGGCGGCTTCGAAGATCATCGCCGCTTCTTCGGTGCCGACCTGCTTAATGACTACTTCCTTGCCGTCGCCCTTGGCGCCGCCGCCCGCGGTCTGTCCGAAACCACCCAACAGGACGTTAATCAAGGAGCGATTCATGCCCTTGCACATGATGTCGGTGAGGATAATCCCGGAAGCACCGACCAGCGAGCCGGTAATGATGAGAACATTATTCTTGATTACGAAACCGGTCATGGCCGCGGCGATTCCCGAATAGGAATTAAGCAGCGAAACAACTACCGGCATGTCCGCGCCGCCGATGGGAATAACGAGTAAGATACCCAGCAGCAAGGCAACCACCGTAATCACGATCAGGACCGTACGCATATCCATGCCGGCCAGGGACTGCACGCGCTCGGGTTGCATGTTCATGAAAACACCCAGCACGATGGCGCCTAGAATGAGCAGGCCGTTCAATACGTGACGGCCCGGCAGCAGCACGCTCTTTTCCGAAACGATGCCCTGCAATTTGCCGAAGGCGATTAGCGAACCGGTAAAGGTTACACCGCCGATAACGACGGACAAAGCGATGGTAATTCCGGTTTCAGGCACCGGCGCTTTACCCGCCACGCTATATTCGAAGTATTGCTCGGCCGCTACCAGCAAGGAAGCAATACCGCCAAAGCCGTTAAGGACCGCAACCATCTGCGGCATGCCGGTCATCTCCACCTTCAAGGCTATGAAGGCCCCGATGGCGGCACCGATGGCCAGACCCGCGACCAGCAGGGGCACCGGAAGAATTTTCTTATCTACCAGGGTGACGACCACGGCCAGAAACATACCCAGCGCGGCCAGGAAGTTGCCCTGACGCGCGGTGCGCACTCCACCAAGACGTTTGATACCGATGATGAACAGTACGGCCGAGAAGAGATAGGCGGAGTTTTTGATAATGTCAAGATTCATACGATTCGCCGATTCGAACTAAGGATTTTGTTTAAGTTGATTATGTTTGGATTATTACTTCTTGAACATGCGATGCATGCGGTCCGTAACAAGGAAACCGCCGACCACGTTAATGGTGGCGAAGATGAGCGCGGAGAGACCCAGCAAGGTGCTGACGGTCACACTTGAGCCCATAACAGTGAACAGAGGCTCTGCTTTGGAACCGCCCGTAAGGATTGCACCGACGATGGTAATACCGGAAATTGCATTGGAGCCGGACATCAGGGGCGTGTGCAAGGTGGGGGGCACTTTCGAGATCAACTCGATGCCCAGAAAAATTGCCAGTACGAATACGGCGATGTACATTAAGATTTCCATATTTTCCTCCGCGAAAACGCTCTTCACTTAGCCCTGATTCATGGCCTCTCTGGTTTTCTCCTGCGCGATTTCTCCACCGCGCGTAATCAAGGCGCCCGTTACGATTTCGTCCTCGGGATCCAATTCCAGTTTGCCTTCTTTCGTCAGGTATTGCAGCAGGCTGTGAATATTTCGTGAATACAGTTCGCTGGCGTTCATGGGCATGTGCGAAGGCAGGTTCGTCAGACCGATGATGGTCACGCCTTCCTTCACGACGGTAGAGTTCATTTCACTGAGCTCGCAGTTACCGCCCTGTTCCGTGGCCATGTCCACAATGACCGCGCCGGAGCGCATTTTCTTGACCATGGCCTCTGTTACCAGTACCGGCGCTTTCTTGCCGGGAACCAGCGCCGTCGTAATGACTACGTCCGCCTCGGCCACGTGCTTTTCGAGAATCTCCTGTTGTTTGGCCAGAAATTCAGGCGTTGCTTCGCGAGCGTAACCGCCTTCCCCTTCCAGTCCTTCTTCCACCGGAGGCTCGATGTACTTCGCGCCCAGACTTTCTACCTGTTCTTTAACCGCCGGCCGAACGTCCGAAACTTCTACTACGGCACCCAGTCGCTTGGCCGTGGCGATGGCCTGCAGACCCGCGACGCCGGCACCCATGATAACGACTTTCGCGGGGGCGATGGTGCCCGCCGCGGTCATCATCAGGGGAAAGATTTTATCCAGGGCGTTTGCCGCCAGCAAAACGGTCTTGTAACCCGCCAGGTTCGTCTGGGAACTCAAGGCATCCATGCGCTGCGCTTTCGTAATACGAGGCACGGCGTCCATGGAGATTACATCCACTTTCGTCTCGGCGGCTTTCTTTACGAGATCCGGATTGATCAATGAATAGAAGAAGCTGACCAGCACTCCACCCGACTTCATCATTTCGAGTTCGTGTTTGCCGCCGGTCGTATGAGTCGTCGGCGGTTGAACTTTCAAAAGGATATCCGCCGCGCCGTAAAGCGCCGATGCGTCGGTCACGATTTCCGCGCCTTCCGCTTTGTAAGTATCATCCGCGAAGCCGGCTTCCTCTCCCGCTCCGGATTGAATTTGTACGGTATAACCGAGCTTCGCGACTTTCGCGACGGTTTCAGGCACCATCGCCACTCTGCGTTCGCCCGCTACGATTTCTTTTGGTACGCCGATGTTCAATCTCTTGTCCTGCTGCCGGAACGTTTCCTCACGCGAAGAACGATCCATGGTTTTTAGTCTCCGGTATCCGGAGCGTATAAAAATTTTACTGAATTACTTAATAGCCGGTTCGTGCAAATGCCATGCAGCGAACTTACTATTTGATAAGTACCGGAGCCATTGTCGAAAGACTTACTTTAAAGTCAAGCTTACCACAATACGTAGGCTTGCCCGGTAAGGCGAATGAACCAATCGTAGGGAACGTAGGCATAGCCCTTTTCGCCCCACTCGGTTCCGGCGGAGTTTTGAATGAGGAAGGCGCGAAGTTTCTGGTCATAGCCGACAACCGCGACGGTATGGCGACCCATGTATACGCCCCTGGGTTTCTTCCAGTGTAGTTTTTTCAGTTTCAGGAAATTGTCCGTTACGCGCAAGGTCGCGATGATGGCGGAACCTTGTAGGAGATGCGCGCGCACTTGATTCACGTCGGTGAAATCAACTCGACCAAAGCCGCTGATTCGATTGCGAGCCGCGTCCACGATCGCGGGCCCGGTAGGTCGCGTGGTATAATCGAAATCAACATAAGGCATATGTTTGAGATCCGAGCAGCCGCTTGTTTGGAGGAAATTTAAAGTATTGATGATCTCGATTCCCTGATTCGCACGATGGAGTTGATTATAGATGAAGGACGGTGAGCAACTGTAGGTCTTTTGGCCGTCGCGGCGGCGATGAATGCTGAAGGCGACATAACCAGCCGCCCAGGCGGTACCGCTGGGCTGAGCTCCCTGATTACCCACGTCCGGTAAGTAAGGTAGCTGGAAGCGCGCGGGCGGCTTCAAAGGCAGGCCGGCCAGTACCATGCTGATTTGCACGTCCGCCGGGCTCCAATTGGGCTTGATGGCGATGGATGCCAGATTGAACTCCACCGGCTTTTCTTTTTTCGGCTTCGGGGTCTCGATGATGTTTCCATAACGATCCACGGTGACGCAACCGGTCACCAGCCAGATTAAAAGGAGAGTTCCGATTGCTCTCAAAGCGCGCATATAAATGACTCCTGACGACGAGCAAGCGGCTCGTTCTTATCCGAATCGGTCGAAGCGGGAGATGAAATGAATCTTTTCCCAGGAATTATGTCCCGGGGACCCGCGGGAATATACGAAAAACCCGCTTCGAATCTCCATGCGAGGAACGAAAAATTGCGGCGCCCCGAACCGCCCCCTCATATTGCAGTATCACCATTTCACCGGATCTTGAGGAACGAATATGACAGGCAAACAAATCACTCCTTACGGCTCCTGGCCCTCGCCGCTGACCGCCGATGCAATTGCCGCGGGCAGCACGCGTCTAGGCCAATGCGCAGTCCATCATGGCGAGGTTTTCTGGTTGGAAGGTCGGCCGGCCGAGGGTGGTCGCAATGTGCTTACCGCCTGGAACGAAACGGACGGCATTCGGGACGTCCTTCCGCCGGAATACAATGTTCGCACCCGCGCTCATGAATACGGCAGCGGAGCCTTTCGCATTGAGGGCGACAGCGTCTATTTCGTTCACGACGGCGATCAACGCATCCATCGCGCGAAGCTGAAGGGCGGCGTCCCCGAGCCCGTTACCCCCGAGGGCGATTTTCGATACGCGGACTTCGCGGTGGACGGCCGACGCAATCGCCTCATTTGCGTACGCGAAGACCATCGCCTCAAGGATGAAAACACGGAAGAGCGCAATGAACTCGTTTCCATTGATCTAGTCGGCGGCGACATCACCGTCGTAGCCTCCGGCGCGGACTTCTACTCCAATCCGCGCCTTGCGCCCGACGGTTCAAGCATCGCCTGGATTCAGTGGAATCATCCCAACATGCCCTGGGACGCCAATGAACTGTTCGTCGCGGATATGAACGAGGACGGCACCGTGCGTAACGCGGCGAAAGTCGCCGGCGGCGAACGCGAATCCATCTTTCAACCGGGATGGTCGCCCGACGGCGTACTCTATTTCGTTTCGGATCAAGCCGACTGGTGGAACTTTTATCGGCTGATCGAAAGCGACGACGGAACAAGCCGCGTTGAACGCGTATTGGAATACGAAGCCGACTTTGGTCGCACTCAGTGGATATTCGACATGTCGCTCTGGGGCTTTATTTCCAATGAAAAAATTCTGTGCGCGCGCCTGGCCCGGGGCGAATGGCAACTGGGCGAAATCGACATTACCACGGACACCCTGCGCGAAATCCAGGCGCCCTGGGTCGACATCAGTGATCTGCGCGTGGCGGACGGTATGGCGGCAATCGTGGGCGGAACACCCGACAAGCCTGCCTTCGTCTCTCGCTTCGATCCGTCCACCGGGGAGGTGGTTGAAATCCGCGCTTCCGCCGAATTAAAGCTGAACCCGGACGATATCTCCCGGGCACGGCACATTGATTTTCCCACGGCCAATGGCGAAATCGCCTATGCCTTTCTATATGAACCCCGGAACTCGGAGCACCAGGCGGCGGACGGCACCAGGCCGCCGCTAATCGTGAAGAGCCACGGCGGTCCTACCCACGCGGCCAACGGCGCGCTGAAACTGGATATTCAGTTCTGGACTACCCGGGGTTTCGCGGTGCTGGACGTAAACTACCGCGGGAGCAACGGCTATGGTCGGGCGTATCGCGAAGCGCTCGAAGGACGCTGGGGAGTTGCCGACGTAGAGGACTGCGCCCTCGGCGCGGCGGCGCTGGTGGAACGGGGCCTGGTCGACGGGGAGCGCATGGCGATTACCGGCGGCAGCGCGGGCGGCTATACGACGCTTTGCGCCCTGACGTTTCGCGACGAGTTTCGCGCCGGCGCCAGCCATTACGGCATCAGTGATCTCGAGGCGCTCGCGCGCGATACGCATAAGTTCGAGGCCCGCTATCTGGATCGCCTGGTGGGCCCGTACCCCGAAGCGAAAGACCGCTATCGCGAACGCTCACCCGTGCACTACGCGGAGCAACTGAACTGCCCGGTGATCTTTTTCCAGGGGCTTGAGGACAAGGTGGTTCCGCCCAATCAAGCCGAGATGATGGTGGACGCCCTGGATAAGAAGGGTCTCGCGGCCGCCTACGTTACATTCGAAGGCGAACAACACGGCTTTCGCCGAGCGGAAAACATCAAGCGCGCGCTGGAAGGCGAACTTTATTTCTACGCGCGAGTTTTCGGCTTCGAGACGGCGGACGAAATCGAACCGGTCGAGATTCGCAACCTGGACCAGTAGTCGCTTCAGGGCGATTGGAACACTTGATCCAGTCCCGCGAAATCGCCCTGGCGCAAGGCCTCGAACAATACGATGGCCACCGAATTACTGAGATTCAAGGAGCGGCAATCCGTCTTAATGGGGATCCGCAACAAGTGTTCGGCGCCATCCGCGGCGACTTCGTCCTTAATTTCATCCGGTAGACCGGATGATTCGCGACCGAAGACGACCACGTCCTTCTCCTGGAACTCATGGCGCGCGTAGGATCGCGAAGCGAATTTACTCAGCAACAGTACACGACGTCCGCCCGGCTTGACGTAGTCGTCTCGAAAGGCATCCCAGTCTTCATGCATGTGCAAGTCCAGGCGATCCCAGTAGTCCAGCCCCGCCCGACGCACGGCGGCTTCATCCATGGAAAACGCCGGCTTCCCGATGATGTGCAGGCGCGTTCCCGTGCAAACGCACAGTCGGGAAATATTTCCGGTGTTGGGTGGTATCTCGGGCATGTAGAGTGCGACTTCCATAATTTTGCGGTTTTCTTTCCAGTGCCCGAATGATTCAATGGTTTTTGATTCGGAGCATGCATGACCGGCTTCCGCGCTGAACGACTGAATTCCATTCAACCATCCCAGACCATCCTTATCACGTCTCGGGCGCGCGAATTGCGGGATCAAGGCCGAGACGTCGTCGGCTTCGGCGCCGGGGAACCCGACTTCGACACTCCGGAACACATTAAGGAAGCCGCCATGCGCGCCATGGCGGATGGGCGGACGAAATACACACGGGTAGGTGGAACGCCCGCGCTCAAACAGGCGATTATCAAAAAGTTCCGGCGGGACAACCGCCTGGACTATGGGGCGGACCAGGTAACCGCCTCCACCGGAGGGAAGCAGGTGCTCTACAATGCCCTGCTGGCGGTTCTGAACCCGGGAGACGAGGTCATCATCCCGTCTCCGTGCTGGGTTTCCTACGGAGACATGGTACGGCTGGCCCAGGGGGAACCTCGTTTTGTTCCCGGGGATCTAGAAGCCGACTATCTGCTTTCCGCCGAACAATTACGCGCGGCCATTACGCCTCGGACCCGCGTCTTCATACTCAACAGTCCCTGCAATCCCACCGGCTTCGCTTACGACAAGAATCGCCTGCGCGAACTTTGTGAGGTCCTGCTGGAACATCCGGAGATTCTAATTCTCTGCGACGACATATATGAACATATTCTGTACGACGATCGCGTTTTCGTAAATCCGGCCATGCTCCATCCGGAACTCAAGGAGCGTACTTTGATCGTTAACGGGGTGAGCAAGGCCTACAGCATGACCGGCTGGCGCATCGGCTTCGGCGCCGGACCCCGTGAAATTATCCGCGACATGGAAACCATCCAGAGCCAGAGCACTTCCAATCCGTCTTCCATTTCGCAAGCGGCCGCCGAGGCCGCCCTGACGGGTCCGCAAGATTGCGTTGCCTACATGCGCTCGGTTTTTCAATCGCGCCGCGACGTGGCCGTTCGAATGTTAAACGCCATGCCCGGAGTGGAAACCGCGTCCCCTCACGGCGCCTTCTACGTCTTTCCCGACTGTTCACGGGTCTTCGCCGAGGCCGCCTTCCAGGACCTTAAAAAAGGCAAATCGGACACCGGCACCGATTCAGGCTTCTTCTGCGCGCACCTCCTGGAGACTTTCGACACCGCCCTGGTCCCCGGCAGCGCTTTCGGTCGCGACGCCGGCTTTCGAATCTCCTACGCCCTGGGAGATCACGATTTGCGCCGGGGTCTTGAACGCGTGGGTAATTTTATTTCCGAGTTATATTCCTGACCATGCCCGATCGTGAACAGTTAACCGCCTTCGTACGTAAATGCGCGACACAAGAAATGGCCGGAACCACGGATCCGGTATTCGTAATCGAATCCATTCGCCCCGAAGCCTCCACGCGAAGATACTATCGCGTACAATTCGCGGATCCGAAGCGAGCCGCCTCCTTCGTCCTGTGCGCCGGACCCCCCATACCGGAACCCCCGGCCGACGACTTTCTTTCCATCTCGAAGTTTCTACACGCAAGGCAAATACCGGTTCCGGAAATCGTCGGCATCGACGCTGAACAGGGACTGATTCTACAAAGCGACGGTGGACGACGCGATTTGCACGATCTTCTCAAGGAGCTCTTGCAACAACGAGCCGCGGCGCGGGGACCTGAACGCAAGCCGACGCCTGAAATGGATCGTGCTATCGAAGAGCAACTCTTTCCCGCCCTGGACGTTCTGGCGCGTATCCATGAACAACCGGCTCCGGATCCGGTGCGCTCACGGTTTTTCGACAAAGAGAAACTCCTCTGGGAAATGGAATTCCTCAAAAGCAAACTCGAGACTCGCTGCGAAAAGCTGAGCATAACTTCTCCTTTTACCTTTGAATTTGAAATGTTTCTACAGGAACTATGCGCTCGCCTGGGCGCGGCCGAGCCCAGGGTTTTTACCCATCGCGATTTTCATGGAAAGAATATTCTCATGCGCGACGGCGGCGGCATTTGCGTGATCGATTATCAAGACGCGCGCATGGGCACGCCCTGGTATGACTTATCGAGCCTGCTCTTCGATCCTTATGTGCAGTTACCGATTCCCTTCGTCGAGTACGGCTACCAGACCTATCTGGAGATTACGAAAACGAAGACTCCCGGAGCACGAAATTTGTTCTTCGCTCAGGCTCTGCAACGCATCTACAAGGCCCTGGGTTCCTTTATTTTTCTGGCATTTGAGAGAAACCACGACGGGTACTTTCGTTATATCGAACCGGCCCTGGAGCGGGCGGAAATGGCCACGCAACTGGGCGGCTTTCCCGACTCCAGTTTCATTTTCATAAATCGCTTTCGCGTGGAAATCCTGCCCGCCCTCGCCGAGGAACGCCGGCGAAACCAGGCAAAGCAAGCAGGGTCCGGGGAATGAAAGCTTTTATCCTGGCCGCCGGTTTCGGCAAGCGCATGGGCGATTTAACGCGCGACCTACCGAAGCCGCTGCTTCCCGTAAACGGTCGCGCCTTGCTTGACTATACATTGTTCCAGCTCCATCGCTGGAAATGCAGCGAAGCCGTGATCAACGTGCACTACTTGCCGGATGCCATCGTCAATCACCTCAAGTCCTTTCGCGGGTTTCCGGTTCATGTTTCCCGCGAAGAGAAAATCCTGGGTACGGCCGGCGGCCTGCGCAACGCCCTCCAGTACTTCCGGGACGAGCAAGCCGTCGTGATGATCAATCCCGATACGCTGTTCTTCTCTCATGCCTGGGACCGCCCGGAAATTCCCGTGAAGGCTTTTCAAGGCGATACGTCCGCTTGCCTCTATCTGGCCGAAAAGCCGGCGCATTCAAAGGAGCGGGGCTGGGATTTCGCGCCCTCCGGGAACGACACCGACAGAGCCGCCCCCGCCTGCGATGCCCAGGATACGCAACCGATCCGTTTCGTCGAATCCGGTGGGCGCTATTTTTACAATGGCTACTCCGTTGTAAATCCCGCCTCAATCGAGGCGCTTGAACCGGGCAAGTTTGAAGAGTTCGGCCCGGTCTGGGTCCGGCAAGCCGAAGCCGGCACCCTCCTCGGCAAAGTATATCGCGGTTGGACCATGGACGCCGGGACACGAGAGCCCTACGAGGATCTACGCAACTCGGATCCAGTACCGGATGAATATCGGGAAGACTGGGAAGCTTTCCTGCGTTTGTGGAAAAATTAAACCGCAAGCCATGCGATGAACTATTCACTTATATAATTACGAACCGGTTCTACGGTTGGAATTCTTAAACTTCGCGGACAACTCGATGCAAATCAAAATCACTCGAACGCTCGGAGCGCTGCTCCTTATCCTACTGACGACGGCGTGTTTCTATACTTCGGTCAATCTCAATCCGAATCTCTTCGGCGGCTCCAACGAGTTACGCGAAAAGGAACTCTTTAATGACGGAGAAACAGGCGAAGGCTGCGCGTGTTTATTTCCTTTCTGGAGCCCCACTCCTCCTCCGAAGGTTTTGCTCATTCCCATCACCGGCGTAATCGGAACCGGCTCTTTCTTCAGTCGCGGCGAGGTAATATCGCCTTCCATCGTTCAGCGTATTCTGGACCGGGCCGAGGACGACTCGACAATTCAGGCTTTGATTCTTAAAATCGATTCTCCCGGCGGTACCGTGACCGGTTCCGATCAAATTTACGAACTGATCCGACGCTTCGCGAAAAAGAAAAAGCTGCCGGT
The DNA here is from genome assembly GCA_964530305.1 of uncultured Leptospiraceae bacterium. GTDB lineage: Bacteria > Spirochaetota > Leptospiria > Leptospirales > Leptonemataceae > CAZGYS01. The sequence goes on along the minus strand of CAZGYS010000001.1, from coordinate 54,687 downwards.
CTATGCCCACATCGACGGCATCGGCGCTTCGGGCGGTTATTACATAGCCGTGGCCGCGCCCCACATCAACGCCGGTCCCACTTCGCTGGTGGGCAGCATCGGCGTGATTCTCAGCGGCTTTAACATCAAGGGTCTGCTGGAAAAGTTGGGGATCAGGCGCAGGGCAATCGCTTCGGGACCCAATAAGAGTATCTTTTCTCCTTATCGCGATTTGACGCCGGAACAGACGGAACATCTTCGCAAACAGATTCTTACGAACTACGAACGATTTCTCCGGAAAATCCTAAGTACGCGCGCCAATCGGCTGAAGGAAAAGGAGCTCCGCGCCGCGGCGGACGGAAATGTTTACGACGCGAACCGAGCCCGTGAACTCAAACTCATCGATTCGGTTTCCTACTTTCGCGACTACATCGACTACATCAAGAAGGACCGCAAGTTCAAGCATGTACGCATCACGGCTTACTTGCCGGAAGGAACCAGCGCCGAGAATCTGTTCGACGCCCGTACTCCGGTTCGACCCGGCGGGAACATCATCGAACGCATGCTGGGGACGGACGCGGCGGGCCTGCTGTATCTCTGGCAGGGCATCCGAAAATGAATCGAGCGTGTCGCCGCTCTTGCTTCGAGCGGCGACTTCTTGCGGCCGGGCTTACTCGTTATAGGTTTTCGACGGGATCTTGATCGGATCTCCTTGCGTGTCCTTGCGAATGATATTCTCGTCGGCGCGGCCCGCCTTGCGGACCGCGTCCTTCGGTCGATCCGAATCGCGCAGCTTCGCATAGCGCCCTTTTACGGTTTCGCTTACTTCCAGGTCGCGCACGGCGCGACTTTTCTTGAGTTCATCCACCAGGGTATTGTATTCCAGGATATTGTTCTTGTGGAAGACCGCCAGTCCCTTGATCAATCGCAATGAGCGCGCGCTCAACGGGCGAATCATTTGACGCGAAATCTTGGCGTTCTCTCGAATTACGATTTCACCGCGTTCGGTCAGATCCACCGTTGCGTTTGCCCGATCCTTTACCTGTACCGCTCCACTGAAGAGCGCCACGCGGGATTCACGCAAATTCTCCACGCTCACCAGGAAAGTCGTCCCCCGTACACTGGCGATGGCGGTGGGAGTGCTCACCTTGAAATCTCGATTAGCGCTTTGTTTCTTCAGGAAGAATCCGACGCTGCCCTTGCGCACGTTGACGCGCGCTGATTTTTCGGAAAAGTTGGACATGGCCAGTTCGGCGTTTTCCGCCAGGCGCAAAATACCGTGCCCCTTCACGAAAATCTCCAGACCCGCGCCTTTTCCCGTTCGAATCAGATCTCCGGGATACAGGAAATCACCGAAACGAACGACGCGGACTTTCGCCGGTTTATCGGTGGAGTTCTTACCGACGTCCTCGGCGGTGACCTTGCCCACCAGAAAGGTAACCCGGGCGATTTTCTCCGGTCCGGTGGTTTTGACTCCGGTATCCGTGGGTTTGCAATATACGGCGAGCGCCAGCGCGAAGGCCGTGAGCGGAACGATGGCTCGTTGAAATTTCATTGTTTTTTTCTCCAGGGCGGCGACATAATTTCGACCCCAACTTTCTACCTTGCATACAACAATGCCGGCAACCTGGATTTCCGGACTTATTCACTATTTTTTCCGGCCCAATTCGGGCATTTACTTGAAAACTGGTATATGCCCCGGTATAATACCGCACGGGTCATTCGCGAATGGAGCAAACTCTTCTTACCTCGGAAAAAAACGGCGATATCGGTGAAATCGAGCAGATCGCGGACTTCAAGAAGGGTTATAATAACGTTTTCGAGCAACTGACCAGCTTGGCGGCTTCGGCTCAGAAAGGACTCGGCTCCAGTGTCGTGACCGATGAAATTCGTCCCAAGCTGGCGGGCGCCAGCAAGGAAATCGATCAGGCCCTCAGCACCATCCAGGCAGCCTCTCGCCAGCTGTTATTGAATCTGCAGGGTACCGAGCTGGAACGGGAAGCCACCCGTGAATTCCACAATTTCTTTACCGATTCCATTTCGGATCATCGCATTGAATACATCGTCTTCATGAAGTCCTATGCCTTGATCAAGGCCTACAACCTGGAGACTCACGGGCTCTGGAGTCAGATCAAGAAGCTCGTGGACGAAGCGGAAATTCCGCGTAACAGTGATTTCTATCAGCAGGTGATCAACTATCGCGTCGTGCCGGCCATGCGCATGGGCGAATCCATTCGCGTATTTACGGCGCGCATGTCCGTCGTACTGGGTATTACTCACGAGCCGGGTAATCTAAAAAACCTGGGAGACATCGGCCGGTATTCGCCGGATCTTTCCTACCAGCTCTCCACGGTCTTCGTTGAAAACCTGGCCGGCTTTATTGCCGAGCAACTGGATCCCCCCGAGCACGACGTGGGCGAACATGATAACGCTTTGCCCGATGCTCTTCACCGCGAAGACGCGCCGAAACAACCGGACGCCCCCAAAGAGTCCCATGAACTGGATACCGCCGGCGCCATGCCCTGGAATCGCGGTACGCATTATTATTTCGCTTACGACCCGAAGCAACTGGAGCTGGAGCGCAAGGTCTACACCAGCATCATTCACATCGACACGCATATGGGCGCCGACAGCGACATGATTCGCAGCGATATTATTCGTAAATACTCGCGTCGTACCCAGACCACGGACCTCGTGGATATCGAAAACAAATATACGCACTTTCTGCATTCATATTTCGAACTCATCATCAACATATCCATGATGAACCTGAACATACCCTCGGACTTGAAATATAAATTTCTCTATCATCTGGGTCCCAACTCCTTCTATCATCTTACGCGCAAATTTCTGCAGGAAGCCGAGACCGGCACCTTTCAACGCAAGGTCGGCAAGATGATCAAGAAGTATATTCCAGTGGAGCTCACGCGCAAAATCATCCTGGAATGGTGGCGGGCCCATGTGCTGGAACCTCTGGGTGAAGATATCGACAACTACAGCGCGTATCGCCAGTTGGCTCGACATATCAAGCATGAGCACGGAAAACTTTCGCAGAAAGCCATGGCCGAGGTGAAGGCCATGTCCCCTGAGCAAAGAAACAATCGCACGCAAAGCGAAATCGTTCGGGAAAACCTGAACAAGTGGTTCGGCGCAACGAATATTATCATCTTCAAGCGCTATCTTAAGGCGCATATTTGATTCGTCGCTGATTCAGACTCCCGGCTAACGCCCGCCGGTGATTTGATATTCACGGTAGCAGTACTTGCCGGGTTCCAGTTTTCTTTCGCGCAACAGCTTCAGGCGACTCCCCGTATCCCGAGCACGCTTTTCCACGCGAGCGAGCACCAGGGGATGAGAACAGTTCGCCGCGAGCACCATCAATCGATCGAACTCTCGCCAGGTCTTCCAGCGATGACGAGAATCATTGCGCACCCGGCCCTTACCTCGAACGCGCATGCGCAGCAGTAGATCGGTGTGGGATGCAAGCAATCGCCCCGGTGGGCCGCTCTCATGATACGTATTGATTACGACATAGCGACCGGAGGGTCGCAGCGCGGCCGCGTGACGACGCGCGGGCCCATAGAACTTTCGCGGCAGGTTGGCGCAGAGATTGCGTCCATTGAAATATTCTCCGGACAACAGCCCCGGCTCGCGCGAAACCAGGCTGTAAGCGCACGTGAAGACCAGCACGGAAACGCCGATGGCCGGGACTCGCGCGGCGAAGCCTCGTTTCTCGGTATCGATTTCCCCCAGACCGCGCGCAATCCAGAGGCCGACCAGAACAAAGAGAGCCGGCAGAAGGTGGTAGACATGCCGCGGTTGTTTATTGGGCGTCGAAAATTCCAGCACAATCCATTGCAGAGCCATTCCCAGCGTGACCATGAACAACGCATCGCGCGCGAAATCGCCGGAAAGCGCGCCCCGGACCCTGCTACGACGAAAGGCAAGCACTACAATAATGGCCAGGCATACCAGGGCGGCGCAGACGAAGAGAATCAAAATCCAATTTTGATCGAATTGCCGAAAGAAAAGCCGGGCGTAACTAATACTTCCCGCGTCGGCGCCCGGGGGCAGCCTTTGTTGCGTGCCCAGGGTCGTATTGAAACGCGTGGGATGCATGAACAGCCAGATCAACGCCGGCAACACTCCCCAGACATAGAGCATCTTCATGGAGCGGGGCAAGTGCTCCCGCAATCGGGCGCGACGACGATAGACGTGAATATTGAAGTCCACCACGAGAATCAAAAAGCCCAGATACACCAGCCGTTTGGCCAGACGCGGATTGGGACTTGCGTCCCCCAGTAGCCCCGCGCGCGCCGCAAGCACAATCGCCGCCAGGAACACGCCGATCAGCGCCAATCGCCTCGGACCGAAATGTTCGCGATGCAATCGTTTCGCGAAATCCAGATAGAAAAGCGGGCGACTCAATACCTCGGCGCCCACGAGCGCCAGAAGCAAGACGACGCCATAGGGATACTTCGTATGAAATACACCCTGGGTAGATACGAAGAGCCCTGCTACGAGCAATTTCTCTCCCGGTGCGCCTTCCGATGATGCGTACAGGCGATATACGAAATACGCGGTCCAAAGCATGAAAAACATGCCCTGGGTTTCCAGCATGGCCGAGAGCGCGAACATGTTCAGGTCACGCGAATGGATCAGCAGCAAGGAGGCCAACAGGGTCGTCATCCCGCCCACGAAGACCGAACCGCTCAAACGAATGGCCGTGAAAAGCAGGGAGGCGAAAAGCGCGCAAAAAAAGAAAAACGTGACGGCCACGTCGCGACGAACATCCGGACCTCCCGTGAAAGCGAATACTCCCAGGGAAACAACACCGCGAAACGCCGGCCAGGTGGGCGCGTCCAGCAGGGAGATGGTTGCCCGTAGAACGCGGCCGGAGCGAAAGTCATCGTATTGATCCGCGACGGCGGTAAGACGCAGATTGCCGTCCCAGGTGAGTACGTCCGTGGAAGGACAGACTCCGCGATAGTGCTTCCATTGCGCGGGAAGCACGGTCAACAGAAGCACGACGGCCAGCAGGGCCGGCAACCAGGCGGCGATGGCACGGATGATTTTCATCAATCAAGTCCCCGGATCAAAAAAGCCGAAAGATTTTCCAGGTTCCGTCTTCCTTGATAAAGACGGGAAAGTTCAACTGGTAATTGTAGGGCGGATAGTCCACGAGAAACAAGCGAAGCTCGGCTTCTTTCGCGCCGGGCTCCATGTAAAAGTTAAACTTTAATTTGCCGGTATGTCTCAGTACGTCACGGACGGAAAGGGCATCGTCGTCTTGTTTATATTCGCGGAGCTTCTTCGTGTCCAGATAGAAGCGATTCAAATAGCTGTCGGGATTTTCGATTTCGCTCCGCAGTTGCGCATGGGTTCGATGAGTCTTCAGATCGATCCACAAGCCGCGTTTCTTGCTGACCAGGTTCGGCAAGCCGGCCAGCTCCTTGCGGTCCACCAGCTCGATGACTTTTTGCAGCAGTTTCGCCACGGCGGCCACTTCGGCTCGCTCCTGCTCCGGCGTATGCTTTTCATACCAGGTTATGGCGCCGGTAACTACCTTCGGAGGCGCGGAGCGATAGACTTTCGGATATTTTTCTTTTTCGCCTGAGGGCGATTCCTTACAGGCGACGGCGGCCAGGATAAGCATCGCCGCGGACACGCGCGAAATCCAATTGCACATGCGAAGCAATCAACAGGCGGACGGCGGGACCGGCAAGCAGATTATTGGCGTCCGCGCGACCGACGTGAACCCGTCATTGCAGCACTCGCTCCAGAACCTCTCCCAGGGACATCTCATTGATTACCTTGATGTTCTTCAGGTTCTGCACGGCCGCCTCGGCGCCGGAAGTCAATCGCGTTCCCGCGACGATGTACCCCAGGCTGACCTTGTTTTCATTCAGTTGATTTTGCATGTCCCGTAGAAAGATGTCCGAAATGGGCTGGTTGGCCCACTGACGAATCCGAAACAGAGCGCGCTTTTTCTTATCCGCTTGATCCCGGGCAATGTAGTCGGCCCCGTCCTTGTCTCGATAGGGCAGGGCCTTTTCGATGGTAAAGCCCTCGTAGGCGATGATGGATTCACAGGCACTCTTGAAGGCATTGCCCTTCAACTGGTTGAACTTCTCGATCAATTCGTCGAAATCCAGCGAAGGACCGGAGTCGGCTTTTTCGCGCTTCTTGGGTCCGCCCTGATCCTTCGTAAGAATGGAACTGACGTCGAAGGTTTCTTCCATGCCCAGGCCCGAGAGCGTAAAGAGCGAGTCCTCGGAAAAACGCTTTCGCAGCCAATCCTGCATGTGCGAAAAGAAATCAAAACCCTTGGGACTGACCCGATCAATCGTCGTGTGGTTTTCCTCCAGGTCGTCCCGGAAGTTACTCACCGTGATGATCGTCTGATCCGACGGATTGCTGATTTCCAGTTGCATCAGGTTCTCGCTGGCCTTTTCAAGATCCCCCGTCAACATGGACATGTAGGAAATGGTCAGGCGCGCGTCGGTCTCTTCTTGATCCCAGCCTTCGTCGATGGACGATTTCAAATATCGTTCGGAGTGGGTAAGCGCCTTGTCGTAGTCCTTGGTCAGATAGTAAATTCCACAGGCAAGACGATTCGCCATGTGCGAAATGGCCGGGTCGGTCAGCGTGGGCATCAACGCCTCGATGTGTTCCACGGCCTTTTCCAGGTCGGGCTGACGAAAAGCCTGCAGGGCGGCCAGGAATCGCGCGGTGATGTCGTGCGGGCTCAACGCCAGACCCATTTCCAGTTCCCGCAGGGAGTCCGTGCTCTTCAACATGCCCAGGCCCACGCCCCGGGCCACGTGGTACTCGCTTACGTTCGGCGAAAGGTCGACCAGTCGCTTGAAGTAGGGATCGGCCACTTCGAATTCACGTTGACCGATGGCCATGAACGCCAGATAGACCAATGCTTCTTCATTGTTGGGCGCCACCGCCAACGCACCCAGGTAGGCTTCGAAGCTTTCGCGATAGCGCTCCTGGGAGTACAACAACAAGCCCATGCGATTCATCACGGTGATGGGACTCATCTCCGGCGTGAAGCGATTGATCCGTTTCAATTCCGAGAGGTGATGGAGTTCGGCGTCTTCATTACCTTCCAGGGCGTAGATCTTGGCGATATTGAAATGAGCGCGGTAGTCGTCGGCATTGCGATCGATCTTCGAACGGATCAAACCGCGCGCGTCGGTGTATTCCCCTCGTTCGGCCAGCGCCAGCGCGCGATCGTACACGTCGGCGCGGCTCAGTACTAGAAAGTAGTAGGCGGCAGCCGCGGCGATGAACGCAATAAGCCCGACTATGAGGAGTCCTGTCATGATTCAATGGGGGAGAAACGTGCTATCCAGTTTATCGGTCCGTCCGCCGGATTTCAAAACCGCGTTCAGGGTCTCGTGCAACTCCCTGGTTAATGAGGCGATTCCGGCCGTTTTGTAGTACAGCAATTTTTTCAGCGCCATGGGGCCCCCGGGAAAGCGCAGAGCCGTCTCGATCCGGGCCCAGAGGCCCATTTTGTGCCAACCCCGCACCCAGTCCTCGTGCTTGTAGACTTCATGGGAATCCACTACATCGCCGCAAACCTTGCAAAAAACGATCCGACAGACATCCTTGAGGTCGTCCATCCCGCCCACGAGTTCAATGAGCCGGGAAGCTTCCATGTCGCACACGCGGGCCTCGTATTCCAGGTTCAGGTGAATTTTCTCCAGCGGCTCGAACACGGGAGCATCCACGGTCACCAGGGTATCTCGCCCCGGTCCGCCCGGAAAAACGATCCGGTTCTCGGCCTTGATCACGGTACCCAGCTTCAGCTTATCACCAATTTGAAGCGAATCGCCGTCACTCAGGGCTCCCACCAGACCTCCGTTAATGATGATTTCGGGCTGGAGCGCTTCCAGCAGCTTCCGAACGTCCTTTCTTTTTTTCAGCCCGGGACCGGTCGTCGCGGCGAACAGGTTCTCGTGCTTTCGAGATCGGTATACCCGGGGACTCTTCAAGAATTCGAAGGGATGCTCTTGCAGGAAGGGGTATAGTTCCTCCTGGATACCGGTAAGCAGAAGAATATTCACGCGGCCTTGATTTGTTGTTTGAGCTCGCGCGCCGCAAGGGCGTAGCCGCCGTCGGCCGCGTCCACGAAGTGCACTTCGCGTTCGGAGGATTCATGCAACACGCAGGTCATGAGCGCGCGGTCGCTTACATGAATGCCGTAAAAGATCTTGCCGGCGCCGTGAAGTTCCTCCAGGTAATTTCGCAGGCGATCACGCGCCTCGGGAGTACAGGCGATTACCATCTTCAAGGTCCCGTCATACTTTCGAAAATCGCACGAGAGAATCTGGAAGCTTTTTAGTTCGGATAAATCATACCAGAAAGCCTTGAGTCGTAGCTTGAAACGAATCGCCAGACGCGTCACCAGGCTCTCGATTTTGACGCGCATTAACGTGAGCAAGTATTTCAAACCGCCCGCGCTGCCGGCCATGGCCTTCGCTTCGCGCCCCAGGTAATCCGAATCACTCGTAACCTGCAGATTCTCTTCCCTGAGTGGATGATAGCTTTCCTCACCGCCGAAGATGTCGTTGATCTTATCCAGGATCTCCCCGTTCAATTCATTGAGCCGTTCCCGTGAGAGAGTTTCATCCCGTAACTTGATGATCAGTGAAATCGTTTCCCCGTGGGAACTGGCGATGTCCTTCCAGCGACAGGTAAAACCTGAAAAATCCGCCCGGGCCCCCGGATCAATTTTCTCCGTGATTCGATACGCCGGCCCACGTACATCGTCTTTAACCAGATCCTCCGCGTAGCCGGCGCCATTGCCCCGGATGATGGCCTGGTCGTAGTACTGCGAAACACTCAATCGGGACAGGGAGATCTCCTGTCCCGCTTCACGCACAACGGAAACCGGTACGATGCCGACCCGCAGTTCAAGTTCGTAGAGTTCGCGCACCTGTTCCCTGGTATCGAAGAGAACGTCTCGGACGCGTTGTTCGATGGCGCCGGGTATGAGAATCGTGACTCCGTCGCCGCCGAAGACGAAAGGAAACTCCATATCGCTGAAGGCATTGGACACGGCGATGACCGCCAGCCCTCCGGCTACGTTTACATCCTTATAGCGTCCGGCCTCGATGGACCGCGTGGAACCGACGATATCGGTTACGACCACGAACCAGTCGTCCGGTACGGGAGCCGCCACGCTCCCGTCGAATACCTCGGACAATTCCCGGGCGGCGGGCAAATTCTTATAAAATTCCAGGTCGCTCATGGATGCATCGACGACAACCCGGGGACCCGGAAAGGTAAAGCAAAAATATGGAATCAGATTTCGCGGGCCAGCAGATCCAGCAGCATGCCGGCCAGGTCTTCCTTCGGCGCGGGCCCGAGCACCGTTTCGCTTCCGTCCCGGCCGAAAACCCGCCAGGTATTGTCATTATCACCGAAACCGGCACTGTCGCGATACACCTGGTTGGCGCAGATGAAATGTAAGCCCTTCCGCTCCAGTTTACCCTGGGCGTTCGCTTCCAGGTCATTGGTCTCCGCCGCAAAGCCTACCTTGATGCAATTGCGGGCGTCGGCGGTATGTTCGGACAGGGTTTTCAGAATGTCGGTGGTGGGTCGTAGCTCCAGGCGCAGGAGCCCCTCGGGCGATTTCTTGATTTTATTTTCGGCGACATTGGCCGGAGTGTAGTCCGCGGGCGCGGCCGTCATGATGAGCACGGTGTCATCGCCCGTGTTTTCATTTACGGCGCGACTCATGTCCTCGGTGGAATCCACGCGAAGGCAACGCGCGCCCTCCACTTTCGCGTAGCGCGGATCCCCCGGTCCGCTGATGTAGACGACTTCGCGAAATCGCTTCAAGCCCAGCGAGGCGATGTGCCAACCCGTCTTACCGCTGGAGGCATTGGTAATGAAGCGCACCGGGTCCAACCACTCCCGTGTAGGACCGGCCGTTACAACCAGGCGAAAGTCTTCCAGTTTCATCATCGCGGACGCGCGCGGCCTACCAGCCTTCTCTTACATTCCCTTCGTCGTCGATGACGATGGTCTCTTCCTGCATCACGATGATCTCTTCCTCCTCTTCGCCGTCGGCGATCTGGAAGGCGATTTCGCCGGAACGGTCCGTCGGCGCGGGCTCCGGCTCCCGAGGTTCTTCAGGGGCCGGGTCGGATTCAACGGCGGACTCGACGGAAGATTCAACCACGAGTTCCATGACCGGGGTTTCAGCCGCCGCCGATTCACGACCCGTGTCTCCGCCCTTTCCGTCGTAAGCTTTGATCAATACGTTTTCGATGACGGATACCTCGGCCATCTTACCGCGACCCACGTCGCCGCAGACAACCTCACCATCGCCCGGATCAATAATACTCACGCCGTCCTCCTTCAAGGTGTTCAGGTTTCGCTGCACGGCTTTCGAAGCATACATGCCCGGATTCATGGAAGGAGCGATGTACACGGGACATTGCAAAGCCAGGTATGTACTGGTTACGAGATCATCGGCGATACCACAGGCCATCTTGCCGATTACGTTGGCGGTTGCCGGCACCACCGCGAAGACCGCCGCCATGTTCTTGAGATCGATGTGCTCCATCCCTTCGCCCCAGGCGGACGTATAGACGGGCCGATCCGAAAGCGCGGCGAAAGTAATGGTGCCCACGAAACGAGTGGCGTTTTCCGTCATGACCACCTGCACCGGATATCCTTTCTTCTTCAGGTTGCGCACGAGATCGCACGCGCGAAACGCCGCGATGCCGCCCGTCACGGCGACGACGATGCACTTCTCTTCGTTTTGATCAGCCATTCCTACCTCCGCTTCCTCATCGAATGCGATGAAACAGGCGATCCAGATCGTGTTGCGCCAGTTTAATCATCGTCGGGCGACCATGGGGGCATCGAGACGGATTTTCGCACTGACTGAGCTGGACCAGAATTTCACTCAACGTTGCGCCGGGCACATAGTCGTTCTTCTTGATGGAACCCTTGCAGGCCTTCATGGCGGCCAGTTCATCATAAATACGATAGCCGTCTTCTCCATCCAGCACGCGGCGAATGACGTGGAGAATCGCCTCGGTCTCCGTACCCGGTTCAATGTAGGACGGCACTTCCCGAACCACGTAGGCCGAGGGACCGAACTCCTCCACCAGGAACCCGCAATCCAGCAACACGTCCTTGCGCGCCAGAATTTCCTCCAGCTCATCCTTGAGGCAATCAACGCTCAAGGGATGCAGGAGAGCCTGTCTTTGACCGCGTAATTCCTCCAGGTTATTGCGCATGCGCTCATAGTTGATGCGCTCATGGGCCGTGTGCTGATCAATGATATAGAATCCGTCTTCGCCTTCGGCCAGGATGTACGTGCCGAAGATCACGCCGAAATGCCGACGGGGGAGGAACGAGCCCTTCTCGGCCGGCGCATCAACTTCCGTCGGCGTATTCCCGTGGGGCGGCTCCAGCTCGACGGCGGAACTCCGGCCGGCCGCATCGCCCGTGCCGATGCCGACGCCGTTACCCGGATTCATTGTGACGGAATCGCCTCCGGTGAACAGGTCGTGCTTTTGCGAATCATGGGACAGGATATCCGCGCCGCCCCTCTGAATGGGATATTCGGGCATGGACTGGACACCCGTGGCCGAGTCCGGAATCAAAATTCGCTCCAGGGATTCCAGGGCGGGCGAACCCTCCGCGGAGCGATTTTGATGGGCCGCGCTTTCCGCCGCGCGACGACCGCGATAGATGTCCGCGAAGGAAATCGGTTCTCCGGGCCGCAGGGCGTCCGAGACGCTCTGGATCAACAGCGAGTTAATCAAGGAACCGTCGCGCAGGCGTACTTCCTTTTTTGCCGGATGCACGTTCACGTCGATGCGTTCCGGATCCGCGTCCAGAAACAGAAAGAAGTAGGGATGCGTTCCATGGGGCAAAAGTTCACCGTAAGACTTCTTGACCAGGAACGAGAAATTCTTCAGTTCCACGTGCCGACCATTGACGTATTGAAACTGTCCGTCCCGATTCGCGCGATAGTGGTTTTCGTCCGTGATGTACCCGCGCAGCTTTACGCCGTCCGAGTGCGCGTCGATTTCAATCAGGTGATTGAGAATCTTGGGGCGATAGATAGCGGCGATGCGATCCCGGGGATCGTTTACGGGCGGTAAATTCAGAAACTCCCGGCCTTCGCGCTTGTAGATGAAATGCACGTTCGGATGGGCCAGGGCCAGCTTGATGACTTCCCGTTGATTGCGGGTGTTCTCCGTGCGCTCGGCCTTTAAGAATTTCTTTCGCGCCGGCGTGGAGTAAAAGAGTTCACTCACCGTGATGGTGGTCCCACCCGTGGCCGGAGCCGGTTCCACGCGCAGGATTTCGCCTCCGCGACATTCGATGAGCCCACCGTGGTCGTCTCCCTCCCGCAGGGACTTGATTTCCAGATGACTCACCGAGGCGATGGACGCCAGCGCTTCGCCGCGGAAACCGAAGGTTAGTATTTTTTCGATATCATCCAGGCTGGTGATTTTCGACGTGGCGTGACGCCGCACCGCCGATTCCAGATCCTGGTAGAGAATGCCGTGCCCATCGTCCTGGATGATGATTTTCTCCAGACCGCCGCCGAAAGTCTCCACGACCACCCGCGCCGCGCCCGCGTCCACGGAGTTCTCGATCAACTCCTTGACGACCGAATAGGGTCCGTCGATAACCTCGCCCGCGGCGATTTTATCGATTAAAATCGGCGAGAGAGACTGAATTCTGTTTGAAATATTGCTTGCCATCTTTTTCCTGGACAGTACCTGATTGACGATGCCGAACGCCTCTCGCGTGACAAGCGAAAAAGCTCCAAACTGATAACCCATGGTCAAATATTTACAGGATATCGATTTTCTAATAGGCTTCGCCTCAGGCGCATTCGTACACTTCGTAATGCTCTGGACCCGCGCGGATTTTTTTCCGCCTCGTTGTCACGGAGGAAGTTGTTCCGAAATTCTCTTCTTCGACATCCCCATTTCAATCCTCTATTACGCTTTCGAGGATTCGAAAATTATCCTGATGTCCCTGCTGGTCGGTTCCGTACTCTGGGGAATCGTTTTCGCGTTTCTCCTGCGTTTCATTAAAAGCCAGTTCGATAAACGGAGCTGACGTTTGCGCGTCCTTCTGGTGGGTCTCGGGCGAATCGCCTGGCAATTGGAGAAGGACCGTTTTCGCTATCATCCCTGCACGCACGCGGGAACCCTGCGCGCGCTGGCGGACGAAACCAACCTGGAACTGGTCGGCGTTTGCGATCGCAATGAAGACAAGCTGCGCTCGTTTCGCCGCTGGTGGAAGAAGCCCGTGGAATTCGCCACGACGGACTATCGCGAACTTTTCGCCGCGGCGCCCGCCGATCTCGTAATCATCGCCGCGTCCCTTGAGAGTCACCACGACATTGCACTGGAAGCCATGCGTCGCGGAACGCCCGCCCTGCTGCTTGAAAAGCCCGCGGGTAAGAACCTCCGGGAAGCGAAAGCCCTGCATCGCCTGGCAACGAAAAAAGACGTTAAGGTCTGGGTGAACTTCGAACGGCGATACCATCCCGCCTATCGTCGCGTACTGGATTTCGTCCGGAAGGAAAAACTGGGGCCTCTCCGCTCCGTATCCGGGAAAGTTCTCACGGGTCCGACGCCCCCGGGCGCCCATGCCGGACCCTTGCTGCACGACGCGGTACATTGGATCGACCTGCTGCTGTGGTACGCGGGAGCCCCTCGGGGGATCACCGCGCGGATGTTTCCGGCTCGGTCCAGCGCGGATCTCGAGGACACGGCCTTCGTTTCATTTCACTACGATGATTTCGAAGCGGTCCTGGAGTCGGGTGGACGGCGCAAGTGGTTCGAGTTCAACATGCAACTGGATTTTGAGAACGGCCGCATCATCGCGGGCAATGAAGGTCACTTTCTATTCAAGGCGGGAGCGTCAAAACGTTACCAGCGATTTCGCGAACTGCTGCCCTTGAAGCACGAAGTCCCATCGGCCAATGCCTGGCTGGAGCTGTATCGAGAAATCGCCCGTGAGGGGAAAAAGGCCCGCCCCCGGATCACGGCCAACCTGGACGATGCGTTGCTGGGAATGGATTTGATTGAACGCTGCGCCCGCAAACTCAAGTCCCCGGTCAAAGGGAAACGATGATGGCCTTGCAAGCGTCCGGCACCGGATCGGTTCCCGACCAGGCCGCGCAGGTCTGGGCCAGGATCATGGACGCGCATAAATCCACGTCATTACGATCCGCTTCGATAAAAATGGGGAGACTGAAAGCGGTAGTCGTGCTACACTGAAAATCCTTGGCCGCGAAAGCGCCCAGCAGGACGATGTTCGCTTCACCGGGATCGTAGAGCTGGGTCTTGCGTTCACCACAGGCAAACGATAAAAATATTAAAACTAGAATTGCCGAGCGCGGGAAATACGATCGCGAAAGAAATTGCAGGCGCCTCGACATATGCAGCACCGTATAAATCGACGGGATTCATGAAAAGCAAAAATAAAACCAGACAAACCCGGGAGCCGAGCGGCCCACCCCTGAAACTCTATTACGACGTTCGCATGCTGGGCCATTCCGGCATCGGTACCCAGGTGGACAATGTCCTTGAATTTCTGGTCGCGGACCCCCGCGTGGAACTGACGCTGCTGGGAGACCCCCGGGCCATCGCCGAGCACACGCCCAACATGCCCAACGGCAAGGTCCCGCCCCGACGAGTAATTCCCTGGAAGGCGGGGATATACTCGGTGGCGGAACAATTTACCTGTCCGACTCCGCCCGAGGACGCACTCCTGCTTTCGCCGCACTACAACGCGCCCATTCGCCATCTCAAACGAACCGTCGTCGTTCTGCATGATCTCATTCATCTACATTCGCGGGAATTCATGCTGCCCCACTATCAGATGTACGCGCACTTGCTCCTGTCACGCATCGCGGCGAAGGCCCGGGGCGTATTGACGGTTTCGGAGTACACCCGGGACGACTTCCTGGAACACTTTCCCCGCGCCCGCGATAAAACCCTGGTCAATCACAACGGTTTAAATCACAAGCTGTTCAAACCTCCATCGCGCAGCGCCGTTACGCGCTTTCGCAAGCAATACGATTTACCGAAGGAATATCTACTCGTGGTGGGAATCGGAAAGCGCCACAAAAACATCGATTTCGTCATTCGTTCGCTGCTGCCTCTGTGGCGCGAAGGCACTCTTACGGCGCCGCTGGTCATGGGCGGAACCGGCGGCAAACTGCCCGAATACCTGGAAGAGGAATTCAATCGCGCGGGCGCCCGGGAATTCCTGCGCATACTGCCGCGCTTGCCGGAAGAGGAATTGCCGGCCATGTACGGCGCGTCCGCGATATTCATCATGCCTTCCCTGATGGAGGGTTTCGGCTTTCCCGTGGCGGAAGCAATGGCGTGCGGCGTACCCGTGCTTTCGTCCGCCGTGACGAGTCTCCCCGAAGTGGGCGGCAACGCGGCGACTTACTTTGATCCCACCGACCCCCTGGACTTTCGCGACCGTTTGCTGGAAATGCTGCGCAAGCCCGCGCGCCTCAAAAGCCTGGGCGCGAAAGGACCCCGCCAGGCCGGAAAGTTCAGCTGGCAAACCCACGGCGAAAATTTGATTCAGGCTTTGCGTGAGTTTAGCGGTAGGGTGGTTTGAATATATTGCATTAGAAAATTTATCGTTTCCGTTCCGATGCATGGACATTCCATAGTGTCCTTGTAAGCTGTCCCATAGGGGACCAATCAATGGAACGTATTCATGCAACGCGCGACAGCAGCCGAGCTCAACGCAATAACGGCTACACGCACAACTAGCATCGCACTCATACGGTTGCGCATACCTACTCACGAAGAAACGACTTTTCACCACCTACTACCGAAAAATCATCCGCTCGGCAGGGGACCCGAACGGAAGCACGGCACCAACCGATTGTGCATACGCCTCTGCCGTCCGCGAAAAAGCGCAAACAGGATCACCTGGCTCAAGCCCATGATCACAAGGTCGAACAGATCCTGCAAAGAGACCCGACTCTTGCTTCCGGCCAAATCATCCAGCGCTCTCCGGCGGACTACGGGCATCATATTCTTCAGAACTATCTAAAAAAGCTACGCGAAGAGGAAAAAATTGAGGGTGGGTTATTCAGCGATAACAAAGCCCACTTCATAGTGGATTACTGGAAGCAAGGAAACGCGCGCTATATCCTTTCGCCGAAGGACAAATCCCTGCTGATGCGGGAGTTGTTGACCGGGACCGTCTACGCGAGCGAACAACAAGCCGTAATGGATCTGGTTCATGGTACCTTCGATTTCGAACTTTATGATCTTTTCCAACATGTCACGCCTGACGACTTAAAGAAAAAGTTGAGCGGAAAGTATAAAATCCAGCTCGGTAAATTTCTGGCGCTTCATGGGAACGCCATTTCGCGACGTAAATCCGGCGGCAAAAAAGTATGGGATAACGATTCCATGCGAGTCATTGGCGAGAAGTTTCATGAGAATACGAAGAAGCCAAAGAAACCTATAGATGTTTCCGAATCCGACCAGCGCTTTCGCCAGAATTGTATCAACATCATCTATCGAGTTGCGCCCACCATCTTCAAGATTGGCGGCTCCCGACGTTTCAGAAACCTGATGGGAAAGCCGCCCCGAGTCGGGACGAAGAAAGGTTGGACGATGACGACTTTCGGAAATCGTCTCCGTCAACTGGGTTTGGCCGGTGCACCCCTCAAAATTCGCTTCAACAACAAGAACGGCCTCGGAGGGATGCCCACGGATTTCGCGAATGTAAAGCCCTGGGACGCCATTATGCAAAAAGTCGGCAGTAAACAAGGCTGGCATATATTCGGGGCGGCCCTGTATAATGGCTTTCATTCTCAGGCGATTCTGGTGGACAAAAGACCGGACCGAGTTTTTTTATATGTGGCCGATCAATGGCAAACGGCACGCGACGATGATGCGCATCTGGCTCCGGGATCGATCCATGGCTTGAGGCGCTATGACGAAGCTGGATTCAACGGACATGTTTTATTTTATACGCGATTCTGGTATGAAAAATACCAGTTCAAACCTACCTTGCGCCTCTATGAATTCAATAGGCACCAATAAGCGGCTCTCGATTGTACTTTGCATTGGTATCAGCTTTATCACATTTTGCCGGGAACCCGAGCTGACCGACCCGAAATATGACGTGAATATCACGGAATTCCTCCTGCACAAAAAGAACTTTAGAATCAAAAAGAGGCACTTGAACGGTAAACCTCGGCATATCGTTATAGACAGGAGTTTCTCTACACAGTCCCTCAAATTCTACAGGTACAGTGAATGGTTCTGGAGTAAACGAGGCCGCATCGAACGAATGCTGCCTGGCGGAGTTACACCAATTCAAGGGATCCCTTGTAAAGAACATCAGTTTGTTTTCTTTCATAGCAATGGAAACCTTGCAAAATGTACCATCGGTAAGGAAAAATGGAAGTACGGCCGCTTCACCTCGGAAGATAAATTATCGATCGAGTTCCACCCCAATGGAAAACTCAAACTACTAATGCTGGCGGATTCATATCGTAAGAATGGAATCGAGTACGCCGTTGTCCGCTTCACCGAGGATGGAACATTCATTCCCGATCGACCTCCCGAGCTGCGCCATGAAATTCAGAAGATTGAGTAACGGAAGACCCAGGCTTATTATCTTGTTTGCGCTTGTTCTTTCGCCACTGGTCATTCAGGCCTGTCACGGACCAACCGGACTTGTCGGTCCCCCATACAACGTGACGCTTTCAGACCTGAAGTCATTTCAAAAAAAATACCGCGTAACGAAACGCCACCCCAACGGTACCCCCCGCCGCATCTTAATTCGGCGAACCTTTAAATTCCGGACACTTTCGTTCGACAAGCGTGACGAATGGCTATGGACTAGCGATGGAAGGCCGGATTATATGCTTCCCTCGGGAATTACCATGATACAGGGCGTACCCTGTAAGGAACATCAGTACATTTATTTTCACGTAAATGGCAACTTGAAGAAATGCATGATTGGTTGGGAGACCTGGAAACATGGACCCTTTGTCGGCGAAGAAAAAATGTCGGCCGAGTTTCATGCGAACGGAAAATTAAAGAAACTCGGTTTACGAGAACCTTATCGCAAAAACGGCAAAACCTACTGGTCCATTGTCTTTGATGAAACGGGCAAGTTTCTACCGGAAAAATCTTTTCATATGGAATTGAAGAAGGTTAATTAGTTTCGCGATACTAATCCCGGACGACCCCAGTCAGCGCCATGCTTGCCAATATACAATCAACCAGCTCTAATCGGCGTATCTTCGTCGTCCTTTCCATCTGCCTTTTCTTTCTGACTTGCTGTCGGGAATACGGGCTGCGCGAACCGAAGTATGACCTGAAGATCGAGGAAGTCCTCAAGCGTAAGAACAACTTTCGAATCAAGACGAAACACCTGAACGGAAAGCCTCGCCGAATCATCGTCGAACGAAGGTTTTCCGTTCGAACCATAAAATTTTATAAATACAGCGAATGGTTCTGGAGCAAGGACGGCCGGCTTGAGCGATTAGTGCCTTCCGGAGTCACCTGGATTCAAGGCATCCCCTGCAGAGAACGCACATACGTATTTTTTCACCGCAATGGAAACCTCTCGAAATGCCTCATCGGAATCGAGAAATGGAAATTCGGCCGTTTCACGTCGGACGACAAAATGACGATAGCATTCTACCCCAATGGGCAACTACGAATGCTGATGCTGGCCTCCGCTTCTCCCTATGTTAAGAATGGAATCGAATATGCGGTCGTACGCTTTACCGATGAGGGAACTTTCCTCCCGGACCGACCCCGCCGATTCAGTCATGAAATTCGCAAGATCGAGTGATGTGTTGAGTCAAGAAACAAGAAATGAGCAACAGATCCGAACTGTACCAACATAGCGACGGCAGCCGGTTTCGCGGTAACTCGATTGCCGAAACCTTCACGACGATTCACGAAAAAAGAATCTGGCAAGAATCGCCGGAAAGTACTTCATCGGGCACGGGTTCGACTCTGCGTCAAACGGCGGCCTTGCGAACGGCTTTACCGCGGATATTCGAGAAATACGAAATTCGCACCATGCTAGATCTTCCGTGCGGCGACCATGGCTGGATGAAAACCGTTGATATGAGCAAGCTTACCCGATACGTCGGCGCGGATATCGTCGAAAGTTTAATCCTGAACAACCAGGCCTATTCCACCGACCAAAAACAGTTCAAGGTCCTGGACTTGACTGCCGGCCCCGTGGACTGCTTCGACCTGGTGTTCGTCAGGGATTGTTTCGTGCACTTCTCTTTTGAAATGTTTTCGCGGGCGCTAAGAAACATACAACGATCAAGTTCCCGTTTCCTGCTAACCACTACATTTACGGAGGAGACCAGGAACAAGGATATTGACACCGGCGGTTGGCGCCCGATCAACCTTCGCTTAGCGCCCTACAACTTGCCCGAGCCCCTGGAAACGATTAACGAGCAATGCACGGAATTCGGAGATACGTTCAAAGACAAATCGATGGCCTTGTGGAGAATCGCGGACATCGCCCGGTAAAGGCGAACCCTATCCCAGGCCCAGGTGTTCCTTGAGACCCGTGATGGTCGTCTCCTCGACGTAACCCTGACGATGCAACATTTGCAACGTAATGTCGAGCGACTCCGAGGGAATCGTGCGAACCATCTCGACGACCTGCTTGAACGGAATCTTACCGTCGGGTCCCAGATAGTCCTCGGCTTCCATAATGAAGCTCTGGGCGATGCGAAGGCGCACGATGAAAGTCGTAAACTCGTCCAGAAAACGAAGAAAGTCGTCGTCTCCCGCTTCCAGCGCGAGTTTATAAATGTAATCGTATAGATTAAGGTTGTCCTTGATGACGCTCTCGAAATCCTGAAAGCTCTTGAAGAACTCCAGCAGGGATTGCGATTGCTCCTTGCGAAGCATCTTCAAGTCCTGCAGGTCCATGTTCTGCAGAATAACGACGGCGCTGAGGCGATTCCCTTCGCCGGTGGCGATGAGCGTTCGAAACAATTCCAGCAGTCTTTCCCGCGAAATGTCCCGCCAGTAGGATTCACGCAGGGACGAATACGCCGCATTGTAGCCGCTCTCGTCCAGGTTGACTCGATAGAATCGCACGATCTGACAGTTGAAGAGTTCCACCAGCACGTGCACGGAAACGTTCGGGTCGCTGACGATTCGCGCGCCGACGGAAGTATCGAAAAGACGAAAGTAATAATCGAGAATAAAAACCGTCTCCGGTTCCGCCTCGATAATGGTTGAAATGAGGCTCGGCTCAACCTCGCGCAGCAATTGCTCCATGCGCTTGATGGCCGGCATGCCGCTCGAAAGTTGCTTATAGAGTTCCGTGTCCTGGTAGGACTGATCCGTAGTCATGGCCTTAACGGCGACCGGCGGAAATGATTAGAAGCCGGCCAGTGTTTCAAACCGGGCGGTAAAACGATCCAGCAGTCCCCACTGCAGAGATTTATCCACGAACTCCCGATAGGCAAGCAGAAAAGATATAAGAATGAAACAAACGGCCAGTACGGCATGCACGACGAAAGCGACATATTGCATGTGCCAGGTCGAATCCGGGAAAAGGGCCGTAACGAACAGATGCGTGAAATACAGAAGCCCGATCCCGGTGAGGAACAGGAAGGTCAGGATCATGGATCTTCGCGCTGCTTTCTGCGCGCTCTCGTCCTTTTCCCAGGCCATGCCGATGATCCAGTGCACGAACAGAGGAAGAAAATAAAATGCCCGACGATATTTCAGGTCGATTTTTTCCAGAAGGGAAGTCATAGTGTGTCCGCGGAAATTCGGCGACGAAGAGATTCGCTCAATCATGCTTCAGGTCTACGTTGACCTCGAAGCGTTCCTTAGTCCTTGTCTTCTTTGGAACCGGGCTTGGCGCTCTTAATTTGTTCCAGCGTCTTATCCACCAGTTCACTCAAACCGGGAATCTCCCATTTCTCCTCGGAGAACGCCTTGAAGGCTCCGTAAATGGAAAGGCCAATGAACGCCATGGCCGTAATCAACCAGGCGGATTGAGAGATGGGGTGCAGTATTTTGTCCTGCCCGAAGAACCAGGAAACGATGGGAAAATTCTCAAGAATCCAAACGCTGAAATAAACGGTGAGCATCACCACGTTTAATTGCATGGCTTGCTTGCCGTGAAACTGGCAGAGCTCATCATCCTTTTTCCCATAGTAGGGAAAAATCCATCCGAACAAGGGGACATAAGAAAGGGCCGCGATCAGTTGGTCGCTACCATGGATGTTTTTGAATCGGCCCTGTATTTCTCGAATTTTATCCGACATGCGAAGACCTAACGGTTAGCGGAGTGGGGGGGATTCGAACCCCCGATACGCGTTAACGTACGACTGTTTAGCAAACAGCTCCTTTCGGCCACTCAGGCACCACTCCCTCACCCGTATATCTTTCGGAGCGGGTGGGATTCGAACCCACGGTGCATTGCTGCACAACGGTTTTCAAGACCGTCACCTTAAACCACTCGGACACCGCTCCGCGTTCCAACTGAGTGCCGCCGGAGCCGGTGTCAACCACGATTATATATAATTGAGACATGCAAGCGGGTACCAAAGCGGCAGCATGAGTCCGCTGGTCGGCCTTCCATTGCCGAGCAATCCGTAAGCGATTATATTACGGTATCCCGATCTTCAGAGAAATAAATGCCCGCAACGAACCACCCCATTAGATTCATTCTTATATTGTTAATCTTTTCCATCGCGGCGGCCGGTTGCGGAGTCTCCGCCGAGATGCTGGCCTTGAATCGGACGGCCGTACAAGACCTGAAAGTGGAAACTCATCCATGGTACCACAAAAAGCACCACGTCGATAAAGAAATTTCGGGCTTTCGAAATATCTGGGGCCCCCAGGAAAAGCCCTGGTTCTTCCGCGTGATGGCCTATTTTATTTTTCGCTCCAGCGTCGTGCCCCGCAGTAAGCCCACGCCTTTCCGGGCGATGACCGGCGAGGATCTTCGCAAACCGTTCACGAAGTATCGCGTTCACTGGTTGGGTCACGCCACGACGTTGATTCGCATGAAGGGTCACAACGTTCTCACGGATCCGGTCTACAGTTATCGCGTAAGCCCGGTCTCTTTCGCGGGGCCTCATCGCCTGGTGAAGGTACCCCTGCCCCTGGAAAAACTACCGCCGATTCACACCGTCATCATATCGCACAATCACTATGATCACATGGACGAAGCGACCATTCGCGCGCTTCACAAGAAACACAAGCCCTTGTTTCTCGTACATCGCAAGAGCCGCGACCTGCTCTTGAGCTGGGGCGTGACCCGCGTCATGGAGCTGGACTGGTGGCAGTACGTCGATCATCGCGGCCTGCGATTTCACAGTACGCCCACGAAGCACTTTTCCAGTCGGGGAGCATTTGATCGCGATGAGGTCCTCTGGGGTAGTTGGTACATCGAGGACAAGGCCAATGACACCCGTATCTATTTCGCGGGCGATACGGCCTACGCGGCTTTCTTCAAGGAGATCCGCGAACGCCTGGGCGCGCCGGACCTGGCCATCCTGCCCATCGGCGCCTACAAACCGGGCTGGATTATGAAACACGTTCACGTAACGCCGGACGAAGCCATGCAAGCCTTCGTGGACCTGGGCGCGCGCGAATTCTTCGGCATACACTGGGGAACGTTCGAACTGGCCGACGAGCTGTTGCATCAGCCGCCCCTGGACACTCGCGCCGCCGCGCGCAAGCGAGGCATCGATGAAGCGCGCATCGGCCTGCCGCCCGTGGGCGGTGATCTGGGACGCTAGCCTCGGTTCAACTTACGCAGTTCGGCGTTGTTCAGGTGAGGCAGGGAGCGGTGCCGGTTGCAGGCGATGCCCGCGAAGATCGTTTGCAGGATCTGTAAGGTATCTCCGTGAGCGACGACGATGATGTTGGTGGAGGAAAAACGTCCTTCAATTTCATCCATGAAAGCCGTCAGTCGCCCGCGAACCTGCGCGGGACTTTCGGAGCCCAGGTGATTATGAGAATCGCTCAAGTCGTCCTGGTCCCAGATTTCCTGGTAACGTTCGTGACTGTCCAGCTCGAGCTCTCCGAAGGATCTTTCGCGCAGGTGGGAGCTCAACAGATACAGTCCCAGGCCGTTCTGATCACAGAACACCTCGGCCGTTTCCATGGCGCGCCGAAAGTCGGACGAGAAGCAAATCGTATCCTCATCCGAAAAATGCCGCGGCATGTTGCCTGGTTGAAGGCGCTCGCGGGTTTCGACCCAGCCCGTTTCCGATAGACCGTATTCCGGAATGCCGTTGTCCGGGTCCGAGACGATGATCCCGCTTTCATTGGCCGTACTTCTGCCGTGACGCAGAGCGAAATACGTATTGGATAAATTTACTCCGAACGACACTCTTATGGGCCCTTCCGCGGCTTCCGTCGCCGGGAAAACATGGCGGCCGGAATACCAATATTACAACCGGGGATTCACCCGAACAACAAAGAAAATATGAAACGAAACAAAAGCATAAACCCCAGACCCAGGACGATCAACAGGGGATTGAGTAGAATCAGGCCCACCATGCGCCGGGTGGTGTTCCAGGGCCCGGCTCGAACCCCGCGGAAGGCCATCATATAGAGAATGGACGTCATTCCGTACTCCAGCACTCGCTCCGGAGGAATCCCGCCCGGCAAGGGCGACCACCCGGGTGCCCACTTGATGAGCCCGTAACCCACCGCCAGATAGTCATACAGACAGCCAAGCAGGACCACAATCGCCCCGGCGGTCAAAAACCCCCGGGACGAGACCCGACCCTGGGTCACGTCAATCATGGTGAAGGACCGCACCAGCCAGATCGCCAGGTAAATGAAGTTGGACCACAAAAGTCCCGAGACCAGCGGCACGCCGAACAAGGTCAGATAGTAATCGCCGAAAGTATAGAGGTGCAAGAGCCGGAGAACCGACATCTCCCGGAAGAAACCCAGCAGGAATCCACCGAACCAGAAAAGTAGCGCGAATTCCCCCGAACGCGAGCGAATTGCATGGGCGATGAGTGCGACCGCCAGAACATATTGGGATACTTCAAGGTATAGAATCATGCGCGAGAAAGGGGGCGATCCATTCGACCGGGAACGAAATTTTCAATGGTCTTAAAGACCTCCAGTTGCTGTGCGCAACTACGCAGGTCGGGATGGAGCCCGGCCATGGATTGGTAGGGCTCCGCGATTCCCAGGAGCTTCATGATAATCTCGGAAACCACTTCGGGAAAGCCCGGGTGCAGGCGACTCAACGGTTCCGGATTCGCTCCCGGCGATTGGCCGTGAAGCATGCCGTAAAATAGAACGCCGAGATTGCGCAGGTCCGCCTCCGGCGAACGCGATGATTCGGCGGCAGCTCCCAGCCCCAACAGGAAAATTTCGAAATCTTCCGCGTCGAAAAAAACGTTTTGGGCGAGTCCGCCGCCGTGGGCCAGGCCCGCGCCGTGCAGCTCACCCAGAAGCGCGCACAGCTCCGTCGCGGCGATGAGAAATGAGTTCAAATCGAACTTACCCGTTTCGTTAATGGAAGCGACGGGGCGACCGGGCACATCCGGAAAAATTAGGACAGTCAGTTCCCCGTGCTCCATAAGGCGCGTCGGGCGTGGAATGGCGGGGGAATCCGCGGCCGCGGCAAGCTCACCCTGGTGAAATTCCATTTCGCGGCGAAGCTCGGCGGACCCCTCGGGCGAAGTGCCGATTCTCAACAGCACCGCCGCGTTTTCCAACGACGCGCGATACCAGGCGGTTTCGCCTTGCGCGTACACCTCGGCGACGCGGCTTATTCCGGGAATCGTCTGTATGGATTCGAATCGCATCTATTGAATTCTCTTAATCACGCCCATAACCGCGCTTTCAATCACGCATATCGAGCGACGGCCTGCTCCACCGAACGCGCGTAGGGGCCGCCGAACAAATTCACGTGAACCAGCAAGGGATAAACCTGCCAGAAGGCGATTCGCTCCGCCAGTCCTTCCGGCAGCCCGGCCTCTCGGGCAATGGCCTCCATCCCTTCCATGGACAGCGCGCTGCCGAAGAGATCCAGCATGGCCAGATCCTGTTCCGGATTGGCCCGCGCGGTTGAAGGGTCAATCAAATAAACCCCGGAGCGAGCGGACAGAACATTGCCGGACCATAAATCGCCGTGAATCAAGCGCGGCGCGACCTCATTCAAACCCCAGTTTTCAGCCCGACGGCGAATCATTCCTTCCAGGGTTTTTCCCAGGCCCTTTCCGAGCCGCCCCTGCTCCACGGCCTGCTTGAACCGCGGCTCGATGCGACTGGTCCACCAGAACTCGGTGAAGTTCGAAAACTCACTATTGCGCTGGGGCAGGGAGCCGATGAAGTTATTCTCGCTCCAACCCCAGGAATCGTATTTGCGAGCATATAGTTTGCGCAGGTTCGCCGCCAGGGCCTCGGCCGAATTTTTATGGGTTCCGCTTTCGATAAATTCCATGAACAGGAAAACATGGGCGCCCGCCCCATGGGTACCGAATACTTGAGGAGCCGAACAACCGGCGTCGCCCAGGGCTTGCAGGCCGGCCATTTCGGTTTTCGCCATGGCCGGGTCGAACATAACCTTCACGGCGATGTCGCCGTGGGGGGTCTTCGCGCGATACAAAGAGAACAAACTCGAGCCGTGCAGGCGAACCGATACGGAATCGCCCGGTTGCGCCAGCCCCAACTGTTCCAGACCCTGTCGAATATCCGCTTCCATCCCCGGAACTCATGACAAGCGGTGCGAAGACGCGCAATCGATTTTCACTCCCCCCGACCGCTTATTCATTGACCGGCGTGTTCTCCGGACATAAAAATGCAACTTCATGAGCGATACGGATGCATATAAACAAGCCCGTCGGGACATGACGGCTTCGCAGATTGTCGCGCGCGGCGTGCGCGATCCCCGGGTGCTGGATGCCATGAATCGCGTCCAGCGACACCTCTTCGTCCCCGAGCGCTATCGCCGTGAGGCCTACGCGGACACGCCCTTGCCCATCGGCCGTGATCAAACCATTTCGCAGCCCTACATCGTAGCTTTCATGTCGGAGCTGTTGCGATTGACCGGCGACGAAAAAGTACTGGAGATCGGCACCGGTTGCGGCTACCAGACCGCCGTTCTGTCCCTGCTGGCGCGCGAAGTTCATTCCGTTGAGATCATTCCCGAGCTGCATCGTGTCGCGCAAGGGAACCTGGCAAACTACACGAACGTTCATCTGGTTCAAGGCGATGGTCGCCGCGGTCTCACGAACAACGCTCCCTTCGACCGCATTATCGTCACGGCCGCGCCCCGAGAAATGCCGCGCGCGCTGGGCGGGCAAATCGCCCCGGGCGGCCTCATGGTCATTCCCATCGGCGACGACGTTCAGGACCTACGCGTCGTGCGCCGTGAGCAAGGGGCTCTGGTTTCCGAATCAATTCTGCCCGTGCGCTTCGTACCCCTGACCGGCAAGGAAATACATTGACGCGCTTTCGCGCGGCGACTCCCCTGCGCCATGAGCGAAGAAACCATCTTCAGTAAGATTATCGATAAGAAGATCCCGGCCGACATCGTGCACGAGGACGATCTCTCCCTGGCCTTCAAGGACATCAGTCCCCAGGCTCCCGTACACATCCTGGTGATTCCCAAAAAGCCCATCGTGAAGGTATCCGACGCGAAAGACGAGGACAAGGAACTACTGGGCCATTTGCTGCTCGTGGCGCGGGACGTGGCGGCCGCGCAGGGATTGGCCGAGGACGGCTATCGCCTGGTGATCAATAACGGCGAAAACGGCGGGCAGACGGTCTACCATCTTCATATACACATCATGGGCGGGCGCGCCATGCAGTGGCCGCCGGGCTGAATCGCTCCGGCCGGCCCCGATCCGTTCGGGGCCGCTTCATACAAAAAACACTTGCAAACAAATGTTGGGGTGTTTTTTGTATAGTATGCAGGCTGACGCGGCTCTCGATGATGAAGACAACTTTACTCCGAACTACAGAAATGAACTGATTCGCGCGGAATCACGCCGGGGGCGCGGCGCCGTGACGAACCCGGAAGGACGCTTTGAAAATACGCGCCGAGAAGAGTTCGACGACGGCTGGGAGTCGGCCGGTCTGGAACCCCCCACGCCCCTGCAGACCGTGATCCGAGAGGATCGCATTCGGTCCATTATCACGCGTAACAATTCTCCCGATATTCCCTTTGCCCAATCCATCAATCCCTATCGGGGCTGTGAGCACGGCTGCATCTACTGCTACGCCCGGCCGTCCCATGCCTACATGGGCCTTTCGCCCGGGCTCGACTTTGAGACGCGCATTTTCGCCAAACACAAAGCGGCCGACGTGCTGCGGATCGAACTCAGCAAGAAGAACTACCAACCGCAAGTCATCGCCCTGGGCGCCAATACGGATCCCTACCAACCCGCCGAACGTAAGCTGGCCATCACGCGGAGTCTGCTGGAGGTCTTTCGGGAAACGCGGCACCCGGTCGGCTTGATTTCCAAGTCCGTGCTCATCCTGCGGGATCTTGATATCCTGGAGGATCTGGCGGCGGACAATCTCGTAAGCGTCGCCGTCTCCATTACCAGTCTGGACCCGGCCTTCGCGCGCAAGCTGGAACCGCGCGCGGCCACTCCGGCACGAAGAGTCGAGGTCATCGAAAAACTGGCCGAGAGAAATATTCCCGTCACCTTGATGGCGGCGCCCATGATCCCCGGATTAAATGATTTTGAAATGGAACGGATTCTGACGGCGGGCGCTCGGGCGGGAGCCAGGTCGGCGGCGTACGTCATGATGAGGTTGCCTTATGAAGTGAAGGACCTGTTCGCCGATTGGCTTCAGGAAAATTATCCGGACAAAAAGGAACATGTTCTCACTCTCGTGCGGGGCATGCGAGGCGGGCGAGAAAACGATCCCCGCTTCGGCAATCGCATGCGCGGCACCGGCGTCTACGCCAATCTCATGAACAAACGCTTCAAGGTTACCGCCGCCAAACTCGGTTTGACGCAAGGACGTTTCGATCTCGACCTCTCCCGTTTCAAAAAGCCCGTTCGAAAGGGAGCCCAATTGAATCTCTTCGAATCCGCGAGCTGACCGGTGGGAATGCTGTTTTCGCGGAGTGATTTTTTTGGCGGACGTACGCTCCGGCCATGATAAGATAGCGGCTGAGCATGTCTTCGCGCGTCATTGTACATGTAGACATGGACGCATTCTTCGCGGCCATCGAGCAACGTGACTTTCCGGAGTTGCGCGGTAAGCCCGTGGTGGTCGGCGCGGATCCGAAAGAGGGGCGCGGACGCGGCGTCGTTTCCACCTGCTCTTACGAAGCGCGGGTCTTCGGCATTCATTCGGCCCAGCCCATCTCTCGCGCTTATCGAGCTTGTCCCCACGCTGAATTCGTCAAGCCGCGTTACGAAATCTATTCACGGGATTCGCGCATCGTCATGGACGTTCTGGCCGAGTTTTCGCCGTTGATGCAGCCGGTCAGCATCGACGAAGCTTTTCTGGACTGCACCGGGACCGAGGGCCTGTTCGGCTCTCCCCGGGAACTGGGGAATCGCATCAAGACCGCCATTAAGGACGCGGTGAACCTCACGGCCAGCGTGGGCATCGCCCCCAACAAGTTCATCGCCAAGGTAGCCTCGGACCTGGAAAAACCCAACGGCCTGACCATCTGTGAGCCCGGGCGGGAAAAAGAATTCCTGGGACCGCTGCCCATCAAACGGCTCTGGGGCGCGGGAGCGAAGACCGTCGAGAAATTGAACTCCATGGGTTTTCTTCGCATCGCCGACGTGGCGGGAGCGGACCTGAGCGTTTTGGAAAAAGCGCTGGGCAAATGGGGCTCGGGGTTGTGGCACCTGGCCAACGGCATGGACGATCGACCGGTGGAGGACGGCCGCCGGCGCAAATCCATCAGCGAGGAACACACGTACGAAAGCGATGTGGACGACGTCGACCGAATGGAGAAAACGCTGTTCGAAATCGCCGAAAGACTTTCGCGCAATATGCGCCGCCTGAACATCAAGGGCCGTACGGTGACGCTCAAGATTCGCCTGGAGGGTTTTGAAACCTTCACCCGCAGTCGAACCCTGCCCGATTTTTTCAACGACATGAAAACCCTGCGTCAAGAGGTCCTCCGTGAATTTCGCGCCTTCGATCGCCGGGGCAAGCGGGTCCGGCTGCTGGGAATCGGCATGGCCAAACTGGACGAAAATGAAGTGACGAAGCCGACCCAGTTGGAACTCTTTGCATCGGAACCGGATAATCGAGACGAAACCGCCCGCAAGGCGGAACTCCTGCTCGACGACCTGAAGAAAAAATTCGGAGACTCGGTGAATCGCGCTTCGCTCATGGGAAGCAAGGAACACCGCTGGGGACCGAATTCAAACTTAAACGACGGTTCCCGAGAATCATGAAGTTATTCCTCACGTTTCGCGCGCAGTGGCGCATCTGGACGTTGCGCGTTCTGCTGCTCGGCTTTATTTTTCTCCTGAACATGAAACCCGCCGCGGGTTTCGGCAAGGGTCCTTTCAGCCACGCGGTGATCACGCGCCTGGCGCTGGAACAGTATACCATTGAAACCAACTGGGAACTGGAAACCTCCTGCGCGCAGGTCTTGATTCAAAGCTCCATCGTAAGCGACAATGCCAACTTCGGCTCCAAGGACACCTATCACTGCGACAACAATAATCTCCAGGGTTGCTCGTGGAGACTCGACCAGCTCAAGGGCGAAGCGCGCAAAGACCCCGTTGCGCTAAAGTCCCTCCAGAAGATGGGTCAGGCTTTGCATATTATCCAGGATTTTTACGCCCACTCCAACTGGGCCGAAATTTTTCAGACCAGCGGTATCCAGGCGCCGCTGGAAACCTTCAAGGACGTCCCACCGCCCCTGGATGTTCAGAGCGGATACTTCCCCGATCTCTTTCTTCCCAGCGTTGAGACGCAAGTGCTCTGCTATACCGCGCCCCAGGAGGAATGGGGCAAGTTCATACTGGGCGCCACCCACGATTGCATTAATAAGGACAGCAGCACCACCAAGCGCGGGGCTCAGTGGGTTCCCAACACCATCGGCCTGACCTATCATGAGCTGGCGGCGCGCTACGCGGTGAAACACTCCGTCGACGCCTTGAAGGAGTTCGCCCGCGTTAATCCGCATTTCATCACCTGCTTGAAGCCGCTGCCGTTAACATTCGGTTGCAACAACTTCATCAACAAAGTCATCGAACGGAATACCCGTTAACACGGCCGCGCACAATCGCCGAAATCCACGGGCCATTGAAAAAAACGCTTCCCAGTACGCGCGGGGCGCGCTACCACCTGACTTGCTCGATCGACGAGCGCCGGATATACCGGACCAAACCTGAAATGGAAGGAGCACGGGGTGGCTGAACAAACAAAACGAGAACTCGCGCCGTTCAAGGAAAGATTCGGCTGGGCGATGTTCGACTTCGCGAATTCGTCCTATACGACCGTCATTATTACCGTCGCGTTCGCGAATGTGTTTACCAAGGTTATCGTGGGTGACGCGCCTGACTACAAGGAGGGCAACTTCCTCTGGTCCCTGGCGTTGACCATAAGCTACCTGATCGTGGTCGTCACGGCCCCGCTCTTCGGCGCCATCATGGACTTCACGGCCGCGAAGAAGAAATTCCTCTTCGGTTCCTACCTGACGACCGTCATCGGCTCCTTTCTTTTGTTCTTCGCCAATCCGGAGTACAAATGGCTGGCCGTGGTTCTAATCATCATTTCCAACATCGGCTTCGCCACGGGTGAAAACTTCGTTTCCAGTTTCTTGACCGGTCTGGGTCCCCCCGAGGCGCAAGGACGTATTTCGGGCGCCGCCTGGGCGCTGGGTTACTTCGGCGGCCTCATTTGTACGGCTTTGATCATCTTTACGCTGATTGAACCGGGTGGGGGATATATCGCGAAGAACTACGACAATCTGCGCTTGATTGGACCCGCCACCGGATTGTTTTTTCTGCTTTCGGCCATTCCCACTTTTCTCTGGCTGAAGGAGCGCGGCAAGGCGCAAACCCTGCCCAGGGGCGAAAGCCTGATCGGTATCGGCTTCAAGCGCCTGGAGAAAACCATGCGCGAGTTACCGGACTTTCGTGATCTGATGGTCTTCTTGATTTCGGTCTTCTTTTCCTGGGCCGGCCTGAACATCGTAATTTCGTTCGCGTTCATCTACGGCGAACAGGTAATCAAGTGGAGCGGCCAGGCGCAAATCTTCATGTTCATCATCACTCAGTTTACCGCGGCAGGCGGGGCATTCCTGTTTGGTATCATCCAGGATAAACTGGGCGCCAAGAAGACCTTCAATATCACCCTGGTGCTCTGGATCGTTTCCGTGTTCCTGATCTGGGGCGCGGGCGATGTGACCGGAATCTTGAATAATCTCTTCGGCACGACCTGGAAGACCGAAACCGTCTTTCTGTTCATCGGTTGTCTGGCCGGTCTGGGTCTGGGTTCCACTCAATCCGCCAGCCGGGCCATGGTGGGCATCTTTTCGCCCGAGTCGAAGGCGGCCGAGTTTTTCGGCTTCTGGGGTCTATCAGGTAAGCTGGCCGCGGCCGTGGGTATCTTCGGCCTGGGCGGTCTGCAGGCGTTTTTCGGTCTCAAGAACGCTATTCTCGTCTGCGCGGTTTTCTTCTTCCTGGCGCTGGTGGCCAATATGCTGGTCAACGAGGAACGCGGCATGAAGGCCGCTCGCGAGCACGAAGGGGAGTAATCGCCGAGACTCCTTTATCCGGATTCGACCCCCGGCCAATCGGCTCGGGGTCTTACCTCTCGGCCGGCGAGAAGGCACGAAAAAACCCGCCTGTTTCACAATGGGCGGGTTTTCATTTTCGTGATTGTAAGTCGCTCACGCCTGGAAGTCGATTTTCGAACGATTCGCTTTATCGGCTTCAACGGTCGCTTCGGCGGACATTCCGATCAGCTTACCGCTGATGTCCTGTTTCGCGTCCGTAGCGGTCTGCAAAATATCGCCCATGGCTTGCGCCGACTGCGCTACCTGTTGCATGGCCGCATGAGCATGAGAACCGGCTGCTCCTACTTGCATTTTTCACCTACCTCTGGAATTTACTGTTACGATCTATCGGTGTTCGGTCGGCAAACTTTAAGGATCCCTTGAGGTTTTTTTCGCCCCCGGGCGATTTTTTCGGCTATTTGGGTCGCCTGGCGATCAAAAATCGCTCCAGGCCGGACAGATCCCGTCGAATTTCGGCCTCCTGGAAATGCCTGCGAGCTTCCCGCAATGATATCTCCACCCACCGGGGAGCCAGCTCCAGGCCCAGAAAGCCGACGGGCTCCAGGTGTCCCCGAGCCTGTTCCACTATTGATGCATACAAACCGGCGGGGTCCTCGTGAAACAGCGCCAGGTGGGGCTCGAAATCACGAACATCACGATCCAGGCTCTCGCTTTCGTCCGGATGGATGTAGGGCGGATTACAAAGTATGCCGGTATATGGCCGGCCGTCGGTGGTGGGCAGGGCACGAAATAAATCGCCTTGAAAGAATCGCACCTGGTGAGCCGCGTCCCCCAGAATCGCATCCGCGTTCTCCCGAGCCACGTCCAGCGCGTCCGGTGAAATATCCGTCAGGTCGACTCGCAATTCCGGCCGTTCGAGAGCCAGCGAAAGGCCGATGCAGCCGCTACCGCAGCAGAGATCCAGAACGGATGGTTCGCCCGGGTCCGGGTCTTCCGCGCGCTCCATGAGAGTCTGAAGCGCGAATTCAACCAGCTCCTCGGTTTCCGGGCGGGGAATCAGAACGGCGGGGCTGACTCGAAAGCGGGCGTTGTAAAAGTCGCGATAGCCGAGGATCTGGGCTACCGGCTTATGAGTGCTTCTTTGATTCAGCAGCTCTTCAAAACGGGCGATTTGTTCGGGTTCGGGCCGGCGTTGGCCGGAAGTGAAGAGGCGGAGGCGATCGAGGCCGGTTACATGGGCCAGCAGGAGTTCCGCGTCCAGGCGCGGACTGTCAAGGCCTCGGGAACGGAGACGGGCTTCCCCTTCTCGGAGTAACTCCTGGATGGTGGAAGCCGTCATCTCCCGACCGACGGGACCGCGCCGAGGCGCGGGATTCGGAATGTTTCAGCCGGGAACTTCGCGGCCGAAATATTCGTAGTTGATTTTGATGAATTTCTTCTGATCTTCGGGAACTTCGTCTTCGGCGAAGATTGCCTGCACGGGACAAACGGGCTCACAGGCACCACAGTCGATGCATTCTTCGGGATCGATGTAAAGCTGCTTTCCTTCCAGCTTACCTTCTTCATAACCCTTTTCCGGCCATGCTTCCTTGGTGGGGTGGATGCAGTCTACGGGGCAAACATCGACGCAGGCCGTGTCACAAACGCCAACGCACGGTTCGGTAATAGTGTACGCCATTCAAGAACCTCTTCTCGGAGTATACAGACCCTGTCCCCGGACTCAGCGGTTTTGTCCATGGAATTTTTGGTCTTACGTCTTACAGTCTCGGACCACCCGGTTCAGACACTGAACTGTTTTTTCTTGTTCGCGATGAAATCCACGAGGATCATCTTATTCAGCTCCGACGGATGCGGATAGAAGATTCGCCCCATGGATTGCTTGGCGAATTGCAGAATAAAACTCTCCTCTCCGAAATAGTTCATCTCCCAGTCGGACGTGAGCAGAAAGGTATTGATGGTGATGTCGTCATCCGTGCAGTTCCGCACTTCCCGCAAAGCCGCCTCAAAGTCGGCCGGCGAGGGCGGATAGTTTATGTGCAAGGTAGAATCCTCGAAATG
This sequence comes from uncultured Leptospiraceae bacterium, assembly GCA_964530305.1. GTDB lineage: Bacteria > Spirochaetota > Leptospiria > Leptospirales > Leptonemataceae > CAZGYS01. The sequence continues at coordinate 20,931 of CAZGYS010000001.1, read as the reverse complement.
GGCCGTGGGTACGCCGTCCGTAATGAGAATGATCTGCTTATTGCGCGTCTCTCCGCTTCCCAGTAAAGTGCGCGAAAGCTGCAAACCGCGCTGTAAATTCGTAAAGTACAGCGGCGTGGCCTTGCGCGAAGCATCCTGCCCCTGCGAAAGATCCAACCGCAGGCGAATATGCGGGTTGAACATCGTGACGGGGAAGGGCTGCAGGGTGGGTATTTCCGCGGGGCGATACACCTGCGCCAGACTTCCGAAACCCACCACGGTCAAGCGCTCATCGCGATAGTCCTGACGAATCAAGGAATCCAGAGCCAGCACGACCTTCTTGGCGCTATAGAAGCGATCTCCGCGCATCATGCTTCCGGACATGTCCAGTAAGATCACCGTAGCGCTCTTGGCGTTTCCGCGTCCTTCGAACACCTCGATATCTCGAAAACCGGGGCGCGACTGTCCCGTGCGAATCAACGCATTGACGACGCTGGCGGAAACGTCCATGTGCGAAATCGGATCCCCGAACTCCAGGGGACGCGTCGTGGAACTGAGGTTTTCACTTTCGCCTACCTCGGTGGTCTCGATTCCGCCGCCGGAACTGTCGGCCTTTAGATTGCTGAATATTTCCTCCAGCGCCCGACGCCCGATTCGCCGAATGGAGGCCGGCGAAAGATCAAATTTGTCGTCTTCTCCTTCGCGGCGAACAACCTGACCTTGCTCCTCCATGAGTTCGCGCAGCTTTTCGTAAATGGCTTCCCGTCGCTCCAGGAATTCCTGATATGATTCGGGACCGAGATACTTGGCCAGGTTTTCCAGGTTAAAGTTAAAGAGATCCCCGTTGCGAAGCGCCTCTTCCAGCATCTCCTTGAGCTTGGCCAGCTCATCCATGTTTTCCAGGACGCGCAACGCCTCCGCCTTCGACAGGGACTCGATGCCCGTGAACGCGTACTTTCGCATGCCTGATTCGATGGTACCCTGCTCTTCCCGATTCTTGATCAGGCGATCCATCTCGCGCCCGGCGCCCTTGGCGTCTTCGTCTCGGAGCATGTCCCACTTGAGGCGAAACATTTGATCCAGCGAGCTTTCGCTCAGCGCCTGCTCCAGTCTTTCTCGGTATTCAGGCTTCTTCTTAAGTTTCTTATCTACGGACTTACGGGTTTTCTTAACGTCTTCCTGCGCTTCTTCCAGGGCGTCGTCCAGCTTGTATTCCTTAAGTAATGCGTCGATTTGATCCTGTATGCGCGAGCCGAAAGAGCTCACCAGGTCGTCCATGCCGCCTTCCTTCAAAAAAAGATTGACCGGCAACCCGCGGTTCAAGAGCATTCGGAGGGCTTCATCGAGTTCGACGTCGTATCGGAGAATCATTTCCGAAAGCATGCTCATCAAACGATCCATGTTCCAATTGTTTTCGTCTTCCGGTTTATAAGGCCCGTATCTATACGTAATCATGTATTGAATCTCCGCTTCCAGTTAAATCAGGAATCGTTCGAATTTCAATCGAAATTCCATGCCTTGGAAATCTCTTTAATTACATACAATATCCACAAGGCGGTGGGCAACGATCAAAGCTATCGCCTGGATCGAATCATTGATATTTGCCGGGACGTGAACGCGGACGTGCTGGCCCTGCAGGAAGTTCCTTATTCCAATCCCCGTAGCGACTACGAGGACATCGCGCGGATCATCGGCGCGGAACTGGGCATGGAATACGTCCTGGGACTGAATGTAATGCGGAAACTGCGCGGCGCCTACGGCAACGCCACCTTCTCCAGATTTCCCATCAAAAACCACGACAACCTGAATATTACCTGGTCCATAAAGAAGCCCCGGGGATGCCTCAACGCCGTGCTGGAGCTGCCGAACGGATCCGGACCGCTGGCGATTATGAACTTTCACCTGGGTCTGGCGGGTATCGAGCGCATTCGTCAGTTCAAGATGATTCTGGCGTCGGCTTTCGCGCGGGAACAGCGGGAATCGCCTCTGGTCTTGCTGGGAGACACGAACGACATTTATAATCGCCTTACGCGCCTCGTGCGCGAAGCCGGGCTCCACGACACGTTCGCGTTTTCCGAGTCCGTAAATACTTACCCGGCCTATGCGCCGATCTTGAGATTGGATAAGGTGTTCTGCAACGAACGCCTCAAGGTTCGGTCACACCGCGTGATTCGCAATCGCAAGTCGCGCATCGCCTCGGATCACTTGCCGGTGCATGTTCGCTTCGAGCTGGTTCAGGCTTAGATATACTGAGTTAATTCGGCGTCGAATTTCAGGATATCCGTCAGGTGGCTTTCCAGGCGAATCAGAAAATCCGCGTAGTCGGGTCCATTGCGATCATTCATTTTCTTGCGAACGGCCGATACCATGCGCTGAATATATTCATGGCATTCGGCCAGACGCTTCTTGTGGTCCCCGGGGAAATCGCGCTTCAGGGAATTCTTAACCCCGGAAGGATACATATCGCGAATGAACTGCCCGATGATCTGCTCATACTTTTGCGGCGTCATCATCAGGATCTCTTCTTTTTCCGGCTGCTTGTAACGCGAATAGACCACGGGAAACGCAAACAGCTCTTTTTCAATTTGCGCGACGCGAGGATCCATGTCGCGATTCGCCTTGTAGATGCGCCACTTCTCATCATTAGTACATTGATTGACGGGCTTGGAGGAGAGATCGACCGCGGGAGCGGGAGCATCCATGCCCTGGGGTGCCGCCGCATCGCCTATGCCGAAATGCACGGAATAGATATCGCTGCGCTCCATGGCGGACGCGCGCAGAAATTCCTGATCCTGCACACTCGACAAAAACAGACCTACGCTTTGCTTATCCGGGTTAATGCGCGAACCATCCAGCGTCCTGCGCCCCGGAAATTTGCGAACATCCTGCGCGGCCATTACGGCGAAGGGGCTGTTGGCGTCCCGACGATTGGATACGAATACGTGCAGCGTCGGTCCCTCATGCGCGATGGTTACCTGCACGTCGCCCCGTTCGGGATGCGCGAGGGAAGAGAAGACCGCCTCTTCGTCGGGCAACAGACCCTTACCGTCGTGGCCCCGCTTTTCGCGCAGGGATTCGATGAGATCCTTTAGAATGGAGCGAACTTGATCCGCGTCGCCCGGACTGATTGATGAAATGTCCTTCATGTAGATGCCTCTTCACGGCTTATTTTTCTTTTTGTTTAGTTGCTTAATAATAGAACGCTGTAGCAAAAGTCCCGCCCCGGAACCATGGCCGCGCCCACGCGCAAATAGCGATTGTCCAACAGGTTGCGCAGTTCCCTGCGCCGGGTTTTCCAGTGCTGATAAACATCAACACCGGGATTAGACGAATAAGGAAGCCGCGCTATGTTCTCTCCCAGAAATTCTCTCCGAATCCCAATCTTGCGCAAGCGCTGCATGAGCCCTCCGCCGCCGCCGCCATGCTCCAGAACGCCTTCCCGCGCCAGGCGCGCGGCATGCAAGCGGGCCGAGCGAGACAAGCGCGGATCCTCGGCCAGATCCAGCAGGCCCTGTCGCGAGCGGAGGCGGGAAATGGAATTCATCAGGGAGTGCTTCACTCCGGGGTTGTTCATGGAACAATAACGCGATTTGGACGTGGTCGAGCCCGTGGTCCCGTTGCCCTTCTTTGGAGTTGTCGGGCAGGCCATGAGAGCCGGGAGCAGACTGATGATTAATAAGTGGGAAAAAGAAAAATTACCGCGCATCAAGGTTCCATTCTGGTGAGTTCGCCGACCCGAGTGTTTACACCGTCTGACGCGAAACAAAATCGACAACCATAAATATGAGCTTGTCGTTTGCCGACGCCGTGATCCTCGCCGATGGCGGCGATCAAATAGTCTTCCTGGGAAAGTACGGTGCCGCACAGGGGACAAATCCGAGGCCGTAGCTCCCCCGGCTTCGTGGCATGCTCCATCCAGCGACGAGCATTTACCCGGGGCGGCTCCTTCGGGCCCTCGGGCTCCTTTTTGGCCCCTAAATTATTAACATTATCCTTGGCCTGGAGCATGTTCAAGAACACGATTACGGCGATGGCCAGACCCGCTATGGTTAATACCGTCATCATAATGTTCGCTCCGATGGGCCCCGACTCGGTCCCGCGTTACTCTTTCTTCTTCAAGTCCCGCAGACCCTCCAGCATTTCCAGGGCACCCGCGCTAATTGGAATATCGGAATCATCAGCCTCGTTCTTTTGACCCGCCGGGGCATTATTTTGTTCGGCTTGCTTCATCGCATGGATTATTGACCAGTCTATAGTTCCTATCTTCCTGATGATCGCTTCTATGTGAACGTAGCCAAGGTCATGGATGTGACGAAGAATTTGAGGTTGTTGTAGCTGTAAATTCTGGGCAAATGAAGGATGATCGATCAATACAACGAGTTTGCGACCCTTTATTTCTTCCGGCAAGGAGTGCTTGTCTAATGGATAAGCTATCTCACTCCATTTCGTTTGAATTTCCGCCAGCGCTCGTTGATGAATATGGGCAGCGCCTGGCCTTTCTTCAATCCAGATATCCTCCAGACTCTTGAAACCGATATCATGCAGTATCGCCACGACTTTATGTCGCATTCTATACAGAAGCTTCTTATAAACCGGATGAACAACTTCGACTGCCAATCTGAAGTGATCAATGTGTTTGGGCCAAGTATGCTTGGCAAGGCCCCTGACGATTTTCGGCCACTGTTCACGCAACTTCTCAATTGCTTTATCATGGCGGGGTGAAATTTTGAGATTAGCAAACTTTTCGGCTACAAAATCCTCTTTCTCGGACTTGTATGAATTGAATTTACGCGGCGCATAAACTACAGGATGGCTCCGCTCATTCTCGCGCCTCTTCAACAGAAAGTGGGCACGCAAAACCTCTAATTGATCCGGATTCAGCTCCACGTTCAGATTATACTGCCCTAATTGAAGTCTGTCAATGCCCTTAAGCCCCGCCCACGCCGGGAATCACGTCCAATTCAGGCGATTCCACGACGCCGTCGCCCATGACCTCAAAGACCCGCGTTTCGGATCGCATGTCTCGAATGACGCCTTCCAGCCCGTCCAGATCGGGAGTGGTAAAAATCGCCTGACCGCATTCGTGCAATAGCTCCACGAAGGCCGCGCGACGGCGAGCGTCCAGTTCGCGAATGACGTCGTCGATGAGCAGAATCGGCGAAAGGCCCAGCCGCTGCTTCAAGAAATAAAACTGAGAGATTCTAAGCGAAAGCACCAGGCTTCGTTTTTGTCCCTGGCTGCCGTAGTGCATGATGTCGTTTTCGCCGCCCATGAACATAAGGTTCTGGCGATGGGGACCCACGGTCGTATAACCCAGCGCCGTATCGCGGCGAATGTATTTTTCCAGGGCGCCCGCGAAATCATCTACTTCCATTTCGCTGGCATAGGTTAGTTGCAGTTCCAGCGAATCGCGATCGCCGGAGATGCGCCGCAGGGAATCCATGAAGATGGACTGAAAGTCGGCGACGAATTCCTTGCGCGTGTCGGTGATGCGGCCCGCGAGCTCGGTCAACGTGCGATTCCACACGCCCAGCTCGGCGGGAGTCGCCTTGCCCTGCTTGATGCGCTTGAGCATGGCGTTGCGCTGTTTGATGGTGCGATTGTACATTACCAGGTCGCGCAGGTAGTCCTGGTTTTGACTGGAAAGGACCATGTCCAGGAAGCGTCGCCTTTGCGTGGGGCCGCCCTCGACGATGGCGATGTCCGACGGACTGAATATAACGCAGACGAGATTGCCGATGAGCGCCGACCGACCCGTGAGCGCCTTGCCGTTCAGTTTGATTTTTCGTTTCAGGGAACCGGAGAAATCGCACCCCATCTCCAGGTGAAACGCGTCGTCGTGACGGCGATACTTCGCGCCGATGAAATAATCGTTCGCGCCGTGCCGAGCAAGATTCGCGTCGCCCGCTCCGCGAAAGGACTTCCCCAGCGAAAGCAAACTGACTGCTTCCAGGATATTGGTTTTGCCGGCGGCGTTGGCGCCCGTGATGAAGGAGAGCCGCTTATCAAATGAAAGATTTAAACCCGCGTAGGTACGAAAGTTCCTGAGCTGCAGGTTTTCCAGTTTCAATGTTCAGCGAGTCCGTCAGATTTTCATCGGCATGATGACGGAGATGAAATCCTTATCGTCCGGTTCCTGAATAACCGCCGGAGAACTGGGCGACGTGAAGCCGATGGAAACTTCCTCCGTGCCGATTACGCGAACCACGTCCATCATGAAGTTCGAGTTAAAGGCGATGGTGATTTCCTCTCCGGAATAACCGGTTTCAATGCTGTCCTGCGCCTCTCCAAGATCCGGCGTTGACGCGGCGATGTTCATGGCACCGCTTTGAAACGATACCCGCACCTGGCGCGAAGGTTCCGCGGCCATAACGGCCACCTGGCGCACGGACTTCTCCAGCCGCTCACGGTTGACCTGGATTTTATTTTCCAGCTTGCTTGGAATAACCTGCTGGTAGTCGGGGAATTGACCTTCAATCAACTTGGCGATGAGATCAACGCCGCCCAGGCGAAAATAAACACGGCGATCCTTTTCCTCGTAGGCGACTTTGCCTTCGCCGCCGCTGTCCAGAAGCTTGTGCAACTCCCGCATGGCTTTGTTGGGTAGAATCACGCCTTCCTTGAAAGGCAGAGTTTCGGGAAACTCACGCTCAATCTTGGCCAGACGTCGACCGTCCGTGCCCACGAAGGATACCTTGTTGCCGTCGTTGATCATATACAGACCGTTAAAGACATAGCGAGCATCTTCCTCGGCCACGGCGTAACCCGTTTTGCGAATCATCTCCAGAACGGTTCCCGGAGGAAAGACGGTGAACTTTTTGTCGGGCAGGGTAGGAATGACGGGATACTCGTCGCTGGGGGCGCCCATGATGGTGATACGCGCCTTGCTGACGCCGGAAGCGTCAACGATGGTCACTCGATGATCGGCATCGGCCTCAATACTGAGCGAAGCACCGTGAAATTCGCGAATGGCCTGGCTGAGTTTCTTCGCGGGCAGGGTCAAGGTGCCGGGAGTCGACGTTTCCACTTCTATGGAAGTCTTGATCCCGATTTCCAGGTCCGTAGCCGTCAGCACGGCACGGCCGCCTTCGGCTTCGATGAGTATATTTGAAATGACCGAGCGAATTTCGCGAGCCGAGATTATACTCTCGACCTTATTGATGGCCTTGTGGAATTCCTGTCGATCTACCTTGAACTTCATTTAAATAGAACCTGTACGTAATAAGTGTTTATATGTACCTGTTTTTGTTGTACCCGTGGATATGTGAAAAAACCCGCTCTATTGCGTGTATGAGGCGATTCGAACGAGTACAAGCGTCGGACGACGTGAACCATTCGCGGGTCATCCGCTTCGCATATCGCAAAATCAGGAGGTTTGGACCCCGATCGGGACGGCCAGCACTTTTTATGTCTCAGAACGTGTGAAAAATCAGGCGCTCTCCGGCCGCTTTTTCCGAGTTTTTCACATGGTTTTCACATACTATTGTGATTCATTTGCGCGCGAATATATGGATAATCCGTCTACATGTCGTGGAAAACCACACCAGGCAATTTTCATGATGAGAGCAGGCAGCGGAAAGCGAGTACTCAGAGCATTCGTTTGCGAAGGTCGGAGAGAATCGCCTCCAGGACCATTCCGAAACCGGCATCCTTCTGAAGCCGCTTCTTGATGTTCTTTTCCGCGTTGATGACCGTCGTGTGGTCGTTTTTACGAAAGAAGCGCGCAATGGCCGACTTGTTCAGGTTCGAGTGCCGTACACCCAGATACATGGCAATGTGCCTGGGGAACGTATATTCGGACTTTCGCGAACTGCCCAGGATGTCGTCGGTTGTCACGCCGAAACGCGCGGAAACGACCTGGATGATGTTTTCCAGCGGAATGGGACCGGACGGTGCCGCCGGAATCAATTCTTCCAACTGGGAGGTCACCGTATCCATATCGTTGATATCGATGCCTTGATTGTTTAGAAAATAGAACTTATTCAGCGCCGATTCCAGCTCCCGAACATTCCCGGTGATGCGGGTCGTCAGGTAGTCCTGAACGGGAGCCTGCAGCTCAAGATCCAATTCCTGAAGCTTACCGGCCAGGAAGCTCTTTCGAAGCGCCGGATCCGGTGCTCCGATGCGAACCTGCAGGCCGGAAATCATGCGACTCAACAAACGGCTCGAGATAAGCAGCTTGGAGGCAGGCACCTCGGACGTGATGATGATTTGCCGGTTGGACTCGAAGTAGGAATTAAAGATATAAAAGAACTCTTCCTGGGTGGCCTCGGCCGTATTGCGCAGGGAATGGATGTCCTCGATACACAGGACGTCATAGTCCTTGTAACGATCCTTGAACTCCATGGTCTCACGGTTCTTGACCGCCGACATAAAATTGCTTTTGAATTCCTCGATGGAAATACACAGCACGCGCAATGAATTATCGCGCTTAACCAGCTCTCGAGCAATTCCGTGCACCAGGTGCGTTTTGCCGAGACCGGAATCTCCATAGACGAAGAGAGGATTTACCGAGCCGGGTTTGGCGACGACGTTCTCCGCGGCCATGACGGCCAACTCATTGGACTTACCGCGGATAAAGGCATCCAGCGTGTAAGCCGGATTCAGGCGACTCAGGGAATCAAGGTCTTCGGCGCGCGCCGGTTTCAGCGGGCGAACGGGCTGTTCCGCTTTCCGAGTATCCTCAAAGAGCTCGAACTCAACCGAAATTTCCCGGCCCATGAGACTTCGAAGACGAGTCTGAATGGGTTCTCTATAATTCTTCTTGAGATCGGGCAGCAGATTTCTGGACGGAACGCCCAGAACGAACGTGTTGCCGTCGTCCTCTAAATCAGAATGTATACGGAGGGGCTTGATGAAGGGCTCATACAGCTCCGGAGTAAGTTCACTCTTAAGTTCATTTTGTATTTTTTTCCAAGCATCTTCCAAGGGCCGACTCCGAAACTCCCATAACCAGATTTACGGATAGCCGGAATTTTTTTACGAGGGCGATTTCACACAAGTCAAAAATCGAAAAATCGTCCCGACCTCGGATTTAAAATCAATTGACAGCACTTAATATTTGTTGGCCGACCCGGGGAAATATGAATTGACCCCCGCGACGTGTTTTAAAATCCTACCTCGCTGCTGGTTTTCCAGTACATATAGAGAAGGAACAGGAATACTCTAATGAAACGAACGTTTCAACCCAGTAAAATCAAAAAAGCGCGGACGCACGGTTTTCGCTCTCGGATGAAAACCAAGAACGGGCGCAAAGTACTCGCTCGTCGACGTCGTAAAGGTCGTGCACAGCTTACGATCTCCGACATGAAGCACCGCAAGTAAAACCGGAATAGTCGAAGATCAAGTGCGAGCACCCGTCGATGATGGGGAAGCGTTTCCCCGCTCATTCAAGCAAGCGGTGCTCACCGGCAAAAAGCGATTTCAGGTATTATTTGAGAAAGGCAAACCAACCGGCGGACCCGGTATCAGGTTACTTGCCTATAAAACGGACACCGGCGAACCAACCTTGCTGGCCGTTTGCGTCTCGAAGAGAACCGGAAACGCCGTTGAACGAAATCGGCTGAAACGCATAACCCGGGAAGCCCTTGCTTCGCACCTGCCTCGTTTACTTGATGGATATTATGTCGCGTTGTTTCCGTCCAAAGGTTTTGATCGGCAGGATTTCGCCCGGCGCGTGGAATCCCTGAGGAAACTTTTCAAAAACGCGGGCCTGTTCGGAAAGTCCACATGAAGTTCATATTCATTTTTCTGATTCGGCTGTACCAGACTTTCATCTCCCCGCTTCTGGGGCCCCGTTGTCGCTTCTACCCTTCTTGTTCGCAATACGCCCTGGAAAGTTTCCAGCACTACGGTTTCTTCGTAGGATTCTATAAAAGCGTCTGGCGCATCCTGCGCTGCAACCCCCTGTCCGAGGGCGGCTTTGATCCGGCCGTTCCTGAAAACGAAAATCATAACGAGCATGGTCACGCGTGTGCCCATGTTCATCACCATTCCATCGCCGGCGGCCGTGAATCTTGACGGAGCCTCTTTTCTGAAATCGCCCGCGAATCGTTCTCATTTTTTAACCATGGAAATCAATAATGGAAAATCAGAATCAACAAAAGAGCCCGCTGTCTTCGCTTGCGCCCATGCTCATCATGGGCGCGGTGCTGATTGTCGGTCTGCAGTTCTTCGGCCCCGACGAAGATAAGAAAAAAAAGCAAACCGGCACCGCTCACCTCCAGCCGGGAAAGAAAACGCCCGGCAAACCGGGGAAAAAACTACCCGACTTTTCGTACACGGACGCATCCAGTTCGGATAGTTCCGACGTTATCGCCGTTGATACGGGAGCGTTCTACGCCGAATTTACCCGCGCGGGCGGGCGAGTTCGGCGTTTTTATTTGAAGAGCCACGGCGAGCTGGTCATTCCCGCCACCGTAATCGCCGCGTCGAAAGACGAGGTGAGTAAGCGTGAAAAGGCGTTGGAAATTACGCGCGGCAACGGCCTGGACTTTCAACCGCACCTTTACTACAGCCGAGACGGTCGTTACTGGCAAATCGCCGAACCCGTTCTCAATAAGGCGCGCTTCACCGCCGGCAAACTGGAAACGGATCCCGTAACCGGCACGCAGGAAATTCGCTTCACGGCGCGCATTCGCTTCAAGGGTCATCGCCTGGAAGTGATCAAGGTCTTTCGTTTCTTCAAGGACGAGCACTTCTTTCGTCAGACCACGGCCATTCGCAACCTGGAGCGCCGCGAATTCAAATTGGCGAGCAATCAGGATCCGGTCTTCTTCAAGACCTTCGGCGACATCGGTAGTTCGCAGGAATTCAACAGTGGGCCCACGCCCACGAATCGCTTCATCAACTACGGCGATGAATTTCAGACCAAGGCCCTGGCCGCCGGCGGCGCCGCCGGTTGCGCGCCCCTGGGTTGCGGCGGCGACGATATCACCTCTCCCGTGGTTGCCGGTAAGAACGATTCCTTGCGATTCATCGGTTCCACCAGCCGTTACTTTTTCGGTTATACGCAATTCCTGACCTCCGGCAATTCCAATACGCCCGACGGTCTGGTGATGGTCCTGAAGATCGATCCCAAAGGCCGCGAAACCGCCACGACGTTCTTTAACGGTTTCGGTCTGGCGCCGGCCGAGCGCGACGAGCTCGACCTGGGCGGCGTTAAGGGCAACGTCAACGATCAGGGTAAAATCGTACCCCAGGCACTGGGCAATCGTTCGCGTGTTAAGGCCACGCAGCAAAAGCGCAAGGACGCCCTGGTAATCGACAACCTGGTTTACTTCGGCGTTCGTTCGCAGGAAGCGCACAGCTTTCGCAATGAGCCGCTCATGCAAGCCGAGTTCGGAATCAAGGAAGCCAGCGAAAAAGCCGGCAAGGCGATTTTCACTTCCTCCTACTACGCTTTCTTCAATCCCATCAAGGAAGCCATCATCTGGCTGATGCGAAAAGTATACGCCGTCGTCGGCAACTACGGTTGGGCGATTATCATCATCGCTACGGGACTCAAGCTGGCCACCTGGCCCTTGAACCAGATGCAGGCGAAGAGCATGAAGAAGATGACCGCTCTGAAACCGGAGCTGGACAAACTGAACGAGAAATTCGCCGACGATCCTCAGGGCAAACAGAAGGCCATGATGGAGCTTTATAAGAAGCACAAGATCAACCCGGCGAAGAGTTGTTTGCCGATCTTTATTCAGATGCCGATCTTCATCGCCCTGTTCAATGCCTTCTCCGAATCGGTGGAGTTGTGGCAGAGCCCGTTCATTCTCTGGATGACGGACCTTTCGCTTCCCGATACCATTTTTACCCTGCCCGCGACCTGGGCGGTCGTCGGTGGATGGAATCTCAATATTCTGCCGCTCCTGATGGTGGCTTCGCAGATCGGTTATCAGAAGTTTACGACCATGACGACGGATCCGCAACAAAAGATGATGATGTACATTCTACCCGTGATGTTCATCTTCATTTTCTGGTCCATGCCCAGCGGCGTGACCCTGTACTGGACGATTCAAAACGTTCTCTCCATGGTCTGGCAACTGGCCTCCAATCGCTTTTCCAGCGACGACGAACCGGTGCCCGCTACATAATAGCGGCGTCGTGCATTAATACTTCAGGAGCAACATATGTATATTTTCGAATCGCAGGGCAAGAATCGCGCGGAAGCCGAGGAAATCGCCCTGGAAACCCTGGGGCTGAAATCCGGGGACGTGGACTTTGAAACCGTCAGCCCCGGCAAGTCCGGCATCTTCGGTTTCGGCAGCAAGAAACCGGCGGTCGTTCGCGTGGTTCCCGTTGAGGATCGCGTACCGGTCGAGGCGATGATCAAGGGCGTGGTACTCACCATCGTCGCCAAGCTCGGTATCGAGTCCGAGATCAAAAGCGTCTCCGAAAAAGACGGCAACATCTACGTGGAAATTACTTCCAGTGATTCCGGAATCCTCATCGGCAAGCACGGCCGTACGCTGGATTCGCTTCAGTTCATTGTGAACCTGCTGGTGGATTCGCGCCTGCGCGATAATCGCCGCATCATGCTGGACGTGGAGTCCTATCGCGAAAAACGTCAGGCCAGCCTGGAGCGCCTGGCAAAGGGCGTTGCGTCGCGCGTGGCTCGTTCCCGTCAGTCCGTGGCGCTGGAGTACATGAATCCCTATGAGCGTCGCATCATTCACCTGGCGCTGGAGGACGACGATCGCGTATTTACGCGCAGCGACGGCAACGGCGTCTACAAGCGCGTGCGCGTAATTCCCAATTCGCCCAAGGGTCGCGGCGGCCGCGGCGATGATCGCGATTACAATGACGCGGACGTGGATGAAGATACGGAAGTCGAAGATGATATCGGGAATCGCCGTGAGGACTATCCCGAGGACGACGAAGCCATTCGCGACCACCGGAGATAATCCATGCCCGCATCGGGCGGAGCCCCCGCCGCGTTTGAAGATACCATAATCGCCGCTTCGACGCCTCCCGGCCGAGGCGCGCTGGGTATCGTGCGGCTCTCCGGCCCGGCGGTGCTTGAAGTTCTGTCCCGGCACTGCATTCGCCGGGGCGGAGCGAAGGGTGACGCGGAGTACTTTCGCGCTCATCCCCGCCGTTCCATTTTCTGCGACATCGTCGACGAAAACGGAGCGATGATCGACGAGGGCCTGGTTGTTTTCTTCGCTGGCCCCGCGTCCTACACCGGCGAAGACGGCGCCGAGATATCCCTGCACGGCAATCCCCTGCTGTTGCGCCGTTTCATTATGTCCGTGTTGACCGGAGAAGGTCTGCGTCCCGCGGACGCGGGCGAATTTACGCGGCGCGCTTTCTTGAATGGTCGCATGGATTTGACCCAGGCCGAGGCCGTGGCCCGCGTAATCGAGGCCCGGGGCGATTATGAGCTGAACGCCGGACGAAAACTCCTCACGGGCGAACTCAGTCGCATGGTTTCGCGTTTTCGCTCAGGCCTCATTTCCTTGAAGGCCGAAACGGAGGCCGAGGTGGACTTTTCCACGGAGGACCTCACCTTCGAAAGCCGCGAACAGCGTCGCGTCCGCGTGGAAAAGCTCATCGTGGATATTGATTCCATTCTCGAGCGGGCCGATTCCACCGCGCGCTTGACCGACGGTTTTCAAGTGGCGCTGGCGGGTATTCCCAACGCGGGCAAGTCATCGCTCTTGAACATGATGCTGGGCTGGGAGCGGGCGATTGTATCTCCCATTCCGGGGACTACCAGGGACTATGTTTCCGAGGAGCTGCAACTCGACGGCGTCGTGCTGCGCATCGTGGACACCGCCGGCCTGCGCGAAAGCGAGGACCGCGTGGAGGAGGAAGGCGTGCGGCGTTCGCGCAAGCAAATCGCCGAGAGTCGCATCGTGCTCCATGTCATCGACGCCTCAATGCCGTCTTATGAAGCGCCCGAGTTGCCCGGCGGCGCCAGCGTCATTCACGTCCATAATAAAATCGATCAATTGAACGAAGAACAGGCCGGCGAAATTTCCATGGACGGAAACAATGTGCGCCTGTCGTGCAAGACCGGCGACGGGATGGACGATCTAAAAGACGCCCTGCGTAACATCATCTTCTCGGACGGCGCGAAGAGCGATCCCTTGCTGCTCGAGGACCGCCATCGTTTTCATTTTTCGCGCACGCGCGATAGCCTGGCCAAGGTGCTGGAGTTATGGGAACACGGCGCCCCCGATGAAGTTACGGCCCTGGAAATCGACAATGCCCTGGATCACACCGGGCGCATTACGGGTACGATTTCCAATGAGGAGATTCTGGGCCGCATCTTCTCTCTGTTTTGCGTCGGCAAATGAGCCGGGTCACATCTATATTTAGTTCGCGTCGAAGAGCCTTCGCGCTCCGCGCATGCCGCACTTCTGGTACTTGTGATAGGCTCGCGCGGCTCTAATGCGAACGCTTCGAACGGATTCGCCGCGAAGCCAACCTTCGATTGCCGCCGCAAGGGTGTAGGCTTCGGGCGCCATGTTGCCGGTCGTCAACAGGAGCGGTCGAGCACCCGCCCGGCGCAGATAGCTTGTGAAATAGGATTTACTTTGACAGGCCAGGATGATCGCGTCGCGACGACCGGCGAATGCCGAAGTCGGCGGTTCACCGGCGGCGGGTTTGAAGTCCATCAAGCCGTTGTGGCCGACGTAAACCGCGAGACCGGCGGCCCCACCCAGGTGAATTCTTTTGCCGCCGACCTTCAAGGTTGATTCGCCCCGACCGGCCGCGGCGTTGAGAAAATCCAGGGTGGCTGCTCGAATGCGCGTCCCCCGGTAAGCGTCGGCGATGAGATATGTAGAGCGACCGACACGCTTGAATACAATCCTCTGCATCACCTCCGGTGACGGATTCTTGAATTCGGCCACGAGTTTCCATTTTCGTGATCGTCTAAACCAGGTGCGAACGCCGTAGGCCGCGCCCCAGTACAGATTATTCGCGGGGTCGTTGCCTCGGCCCAGAGCGGCGGGAACGGGAACGATGCCCTGGTTCAGGTTATCGCACAGGGCCACGAAGACGTGAATGGAGCGGCTTCGAATGGACGCATGGATCCGGGCGGGCGGCCGTGGTGTTTGCGCCGTCGGGCCGAAAGCGTCCTTCAGGCCCGGGAGGTCTGAATCGCACGCGGCCGCGGCGCCCCAGAGGACCACCGCCACGAAAGCAAAACTCAGGCGCCTTTGAAGCTTGCCAGGTTCCAGGGTTCGGCCTTGCTGTCGTTTTTCTCCACGGCTCCGGCTTTCTTCTCAAAGTTACCGGCACCGAAGACCTGGTCGTAGTAGTCGCGGGTCTTTTCCAGGGCGCGATGACGTTCCGGATTGTAAACGAGCTTGCCGTCGAACATCTCCTCGACTTGTTTAACGATGTCTCCGGGGAGGTTCTCCATGGGTTTGCAAGCCGGGTGAATCGCTTCGATTAGAAACTCGGTCCAAACTTGAGAGTAAGCCAGGCGAAAGTTCTCGACTTCGTTTCGAAACGTATCGTGGGAGAAGATATCCTTGAAGTCCAGGTTGAAGTTTTCCCGGAAAATCGCCGCGCGAACCTCGAAGTCTCCGGGAATGCAATCCTTGTCCATCTCCACGGCGCGTTTCGGGTCCGCCGCCATCTTCCAGGGATCGATGTGGGGCGCGAAACGGGTATGCGCCAGGGCCCAGTCCGTGAGGGCGTCCAGCATCACTTCCCAGCGATAGCGAACGGCCGACCACAGGGCGATATTCGGCACATGGCGATGTTCGATTAACTTGCGCTCCAGTTCGAAGTGCAAAGAGTCCGGGACGCCGACTTTCGAGGCGCCGGCCAGTTCGTCGAACTTCGCCAGGATTTCCTCTTTCTCCCGGATGTGATGCGGCGATTCGCTTGATGCTTTTGCCCAGCCCAGGTCGTACTCCAGGCCTTCGCGCAGGGCGGGGGCGCCTTCCATGGCCCGGTCCAGGCCTTTCTCGATCATTAAGCGCAGGAAAGTAGGAAAGTTAACACCGGATTCGCCGAGCTTGACGGCTTCCTCGATGGGGCCGATTAAGAGGTCGTCCTTTGAGAGCGTAGCCAGTTCATTGACCACGAGTTCGTCGCCGGAGGCGATTTGCTTTGCCTGTTCAGTACCTTCGCGAATACGTTTTACGGCGTCGCGATAGGCGTTCAGGGTTTGGTTCAGGAGGGCTTCGTCGTCGTAGGCGCCGTCTTCGCCTCCGCCGGAGGCGGCCTTGGCCTGCTCAGCCAGAACTTCGCCGTAGGCGGTACTGAAGGTCATTTGCAAACCCTCGGTGACGAGAGCCGCGGAATAGGCTCCGATGTCGTCCATTTCGCGACCCAGTTCCTCCATGCGGTCCATGGCCGTCGTCATTCGATCAAAGGCTTCGCCGCTCGCGCCCTGATCGGCGCAGTCCCCGGCCATTTTGCGAAAGGGGTCCAGCATCGGGTTCAGTATGTTCGGATCAATCGCCATTTCAGCCCTCCCGGATTTCCTTCGTCTGCTCGATGCGTTTTTCCAGCACCTTTTCCGGTAATGGTATCTTGCGCCGGTGTCTTTCCTCGGAAAGCATGGCGTACTCGAAGGTCCAGCCGTCCTTCCATTGACGCGCGGTTTCTTCGCAGCGATCAAACGATTCAATCAGGGCTTTTTTGTCGCGCTTGCGCCCGGCTTTTCGGTCGTCCTTCCATTTGTCGGGGACCTTCGCCTTGCGATAGCACTCGATGTCTTCCATCAGCTTCAGGTTGTCGTAGAATATTTCGGCGAATTCATCCACGGAGATTTCGGGCATGCTCTTTTGCTCGATTTCGGAGACGATGGTAATCGCCTCGGTTTCGTTTTGAGCCGAATCGATTTTTTCCAGGATTTCCGCCGGGGCTCGAGCTCGGACCTCTTCCTTCATTTCCAGGAAATTGGCCTTCCGAGCGGCGGCCTGATCCTTGATCAGGGCGATGACGCTCTTGATATTCAAATCGCCCATGCGATCCTTGAATTCCTCCAGCTGGGAGCAGGATTCCATGGCGTCCGCCAGAGCCTTCTCCGCGGCATAGGCATTGGGAAACACGGGATTGCCCTCATATCGCCTTGCGCGCACCGCGTAATAATCCTTGTAGTCTTGCAATAAATCGCCCATGCCTCAGGGAGCCCCTTCCACGGGCGCCGGCAAGGAAATTTCCCCCGGCCTTGCGGGGCAAATTGCCCTATGGCGAATTTCTACTTGAAACAATGCAATGGGCCCGGGGATGCTTGTAATAGTCGCGGTCGACGACCGCCGGGAGTAATGCATGCCTGATTCCGATTTCAGCGTCGATGGTTTCGAACAAATGTTTATGTATGAGTTAAGGGATGTCTATGGACAGGGCATGCCCTGCTTTACTCCCCTGCGCGTTCTGGGCAGCACCGTCAGTTACGATTTCGGAGTATACAGCAATTACTGGAAAATGAACATCCAGGGTCGGGACGTGGATTCGCATTTGCTGCGGACCCTGATGCCGGTGCAAAGACGGGCGGTCCTGCCCAACAAGTACACCAGCGTCTTTATCGGGTATCGCGCGCCCTACAAGGCCACGACCAGTCGGGCCAAGGACCCGGCCGTATACGAGTGGTGGAAGGAGCAGGGGCATCGCGGCTACTTTCGTTGGGATCTGGACCCGGAGGTGGATCCCGCTTTCGCGTCCTTGCAGGAGGCCCTCAAGTCGGCCAAGATTCCCGGACTGGCCACGTATGCCGCGCCGGCGTTTTCCGAAATGGACGAAGCGGATCAAGCGGCCGCCGCGGGCGGCGTTTTGCAAAGAACGCATTTTCAATCGCCCGGCGAAATCTCCGATCAGGAATACTATTCCTACGTGGGCGCCGGAACCCATGGTCGCGTATATCCGGACGCAATCAATCATGATCCCGCGGCCTTCCTGAGCGAAATCATGACGCTCCAGAGTCGAGATGAAGTGGAACCCTTCGCGGCCCACCTGGCCGACATCTGGAAAACCGTGCTCAAGGTCCTGGGCCGTGATAAGGAAGTTTACGACAATACCCAGGACTTGAAAGCGGCGCGCACCATCCTGGGCGGATCCGCGGACCTCACGGCCGATCCCCTTTCGCTTCTCACCGAGGCCCAGACCGATTTTCCCTTTTTTGAAAAATCCGCGGCCGGCGGACTTACGCTGGAAACCTTCGCGGCCGTGGTCTTCGCCGTATCGCGCATAGCCCGCGAAAAGTTCGGTTGTCGCTGGCTGGTCTTCTATAACTGATATGACTCTCGTTCGCGGTCTTCCGAAAGTAATCGCCCTGCTGATGCTTGCGGGGACGGGCTGGAGTTGCATCGTAGGTAGGCTCGCGGACCCTCAACGCCCCGTTCAGGACCGGGGTGAATACTGCCCGCTCACTCGCGCGTTCCAACTGGAAACCGTCTACGCCGAGTCGAGGAATTTCACGGCGACCATGGCGGACGCAAGCGGGCGGGAACAGGAGCGTCGAAGAAAAGGCATCCTGCGCCTGGGACGCTACATCGCCGGTGAAATTCGCTCCGAGTTTGCCGCGCCGCCGACTCCCGGCGCGGCTCTAAACGTCACGGTCATGATGACCCACATCGATATCTGGAAGGACGATCTTGATAGCGGCAGCCGTACGTTCAGGGCCTGCCTGTCGTGCATGACTCTGCTGGTATATCCATCCGACGGCGAAACCGAGGAAAAGATCAAAGTACAGGTGCGGGACGGGGACAAGGTGATTCGCGAATACGAATACACGTTTCATCGCCTGCGCTGGATGAGCTGGCTGGTGCTGCCTTTTAATATTCTGATTACGCCTTTCTCGGACACGTTCACTCTGGACTTACATATGGAAGATACCAGGTTCAGGCGGGAGTTGCCCCGGTTGACGGAAAGCGTGCGCCGCGATATGCGGCGCCTTAAGTGCGAACTGGCCAATAAAAATAATCAGCCCGTGGCGTTCAGCAGAACCGAACCGGCGGCGCGACTTTCGCGGCGTCCGTCGGGTGAGTAGGTATCGCCGTCGTCCGGCGAAACGATTTTCTTCAAGCCGGCCAGCATGCGCTGAATGGATCCGCTGGTGCTGTTCAGAATGCGATGGTTCTCATCGGTCTCGGCCTTGAGCGCATGCACGCTCGCGCGATAGTCCTCGGCCGTTTTTTCCATGTCCCGACCTTGTCCGGGATTGTCCAGCCCCGCCAGGTTCACCAGCGCCGTGAGGGTGAGGTCTCCCGGCACATGGCCCAGTCGCTTCAGCAGGTCCATACCCATGTCTTCGCGCTTGTCCTGCAGGGCATGGATTTCCTTCAGCAGAATTTCGGATTTCCCATTGAGGCCCTGGAGCTTACGGCCGTCCGCGCCCAGGATAAACTTGCGCTTCTCGATCTCGGTATCCCGCGCCGCCTTGAAGAGTTTGATTTCCTGTTCCAGGAGATTATTGTACTCGGTCCACATATCGGGCCTCCCCTGGTACATCTTCGGCGGATTCCCGGAAAGGCTTAGTAATCTTGATCTATTGTGAGGCTTACTAGCTTTGAGGACATCTATTTCATGATATCCCCAAGTTATGAACAATTTTCCGGCAAAAACCAGAAGAATGTCTGTACAGATTTTTTGTGTACAAAAGAATAGCCTCCGAAGAGGCTGGGAAAGGTGTGGTGAAAGTCGGATATACAAGACTTCCGGCTTTTTTTCTTTAAAGTCTTAGCACGGGGGGTGGCAGCCCCCCGCTCTTCGCCTCAGCCGCTCATCAGAGTCGACCGAAGTAGCGGTACACGTCCTTAACCGAGGGCCCTACGCGCGCCACTATCGCACGTAATCGAGCAGGTGATACATCGAACCGGTCGGCCCAGTACACAAGCTCTTCAAGGCTGGCTAGGTTAATTTTCGACCGATCCGGAAAACTCCGGATCTTGCCATTTTTAACCATAGCGCCAGCCTCACTTATGAGACATATTTCTGGAAGTACTTTTTCTGACCAATCGGTGCGATTGGCTGTATCTGTACATTATTCGGCACTCTAGGACTGGATTATGTCTTTTTACTTATTGTAAGATAATCCAATTAAATATTCTGTCACATTAGCCCAATTCGGGAAGTTATTCGAAATTTCCGTACATCACATCGGTCCGCATGGCGTACTTTACGCCGCGTCGAACCTCACAGCCTTCATGGCGGATCTTGTGCTGAAAAACAGCGACCCGTCCCGGCCGGGGGACGACGGTCTCGTCGATTTGCTCCATGAAGCGAGTTTCCCCGCCATGGAAGTCGTCATTGAAATAGACCAGCACCGAATGCAGCGTGATGCGTCGATCGTCCGGGCGATACCAGTGATCCATGTGGGGGTCGAATCGTTGACCCGACTTGTACCGATACATTCGCAGGCGTTCGTTTAATCCGAGCAATGTAAGTTCGCCCATTTTCTCGGGCAGGTGGGATCGCAAGCGCGCGAATAGATCCCCGGCTCGTTCCGGGTCGTCGCGCATGACGCGATCCTGATCGCGATACATGGGGTTGTTCGTGGCGATTGTGGGTGACGAGTTCTCGATCAACTCAATGAATTTCGCGCACTCTTCGCGAGTGTAAATGTCGTCGACCGTCCATAGCAGTCGCTCGTCCTCGAAACGCATGGGCACTTTCAACATTTGCTATGGCTCCCGGACCATGAGCCCTGGTCTCTCACGCCGCCAGGACCTTGCGATCCAAATGTTTCAGCATCTCATGAAAGGCCGCCGCGCTCAAGGCGCCTCTGGTCGACAGCGAAATGAGGTCCTCGATGATGGCCGCGATGACGGCTTGCCCTTCGCCGGACGGGTTGGCGGACAGTATACGGGGCACCAGCTCTTCCACGCTTTCGTCGATGCGGGTTAGAAACAGGGTCTCCCACTGGGACGCGGGGCTCATATCTCCGATGATGCGTCGTAAATCGCGGATGCGATATTGCTCCACGGCTTGAAAGTAATCGCCCGTATTCCAGGCGGCGCCTTGGCCGTGAATGAAAATGTTGTAGGCGTCCTC